>NZ_JBALMO010000042.1:9652-91833 GCF_036963345.1 Bacillus sp. JJ722 | reverse complement strand
GCGAAACTTACGCTGACTGAACCATTACCTCCACGAGTGTAATCGCGATTCTCCTTCGCTGTTAGGACACGTTCGCCTTTGTGTAGCGTATATGGTTTACCGTCGTAAGGTACTAGACGCTCACCGTGGAATGCGTGCTTGCCTGATTTGCTCGGCTTGCCCGTATCGGCAACCATCTTAATAACGCCCGATCCGATTTTAGTTATCCATTCAGGCGGCTTAAATTTCGAAATCATATCTTTTAGGCTACCGAACCAGTCAGCTACCGTCGAAATCTTATCTCCTAGCCACTCAAACGCACTACCTATCAAATCAAGCACCGGCTTTAAGGCTTCGAAAGCTCCCTTAAATAAGCCTGTTAGGAATATCGCGAAAGGCTTTAAAATTGTGTCCCACACTTGTTTCAGAATGGCGAAAGTAATACCGAATGCTTGACCTAGTAGTTGTAAGATTGGTCCGATGATGCTCCACGCCGTCTGGAAAGCTTGCATCATGAAATTAACTGCGGGCATGATGATGTTATTAAAAACCATTATGGCGATGTCACCTAAAATACTAAAAGCAGTACCAATCCCGCTTAGTATCGGCTGAGCTATTGACCAAAGCGTAGAAAAAACATTAATAAGAATATCTTTCGCGAGGGTAAAAGCGTTAAGGAACATATCAATACCGGGCTTCATTTCGGCAAACTTTGTTAACAGAGCGACTTTAAATTCTTCGAATTTCTGCTTAACCGTATCTACGAAAGTTACGATTTGATAGATTTGATCCGCAGAAAATCCTAATCGCGAAAGTATGTTGGCGCCGCCCGTTGTATCTCCGCTAACTAACGCGAAAATACCTTTGACCGCACCGACTATCTTATCGACTGCGGCTCGGAACGTTTCGCTCTCCTGGTACGCCTCTTTAAAGCCGAGTACAAGTGCTGTTATGCCCATTGCTACTAAACCGAGTGGCGAAAGTAAGAATCCTACTGCCGCACCTAGCGCGCTAAATGCTGCGGAGGCAGTTACTATTGTTAATACAACTGTTCCAAATACAGCAATTACCGGAAGCAAAGGTTTTAACGAGGCTATCGCATCTTTAATTACTGTAAATGCGTTTGTTATTCCGTTAAAGGCTCCTTCGTCAAATTTTGTGATTAACCACTCAAGACCTTTCGAAATTGGTGCTAGCATCGGTTCGCCCATTTTCGCGAACAGCAGTGAGGTCTGCTCTTTGACTTGCTGCCACTTCCCGATTGCCGTATCGCCCATTTTTGTGATTAAATTCTCGGTCATTCCGACTTTATTAAAATACTTATCTAATGATTCTAACTGCTCCTCTAGTGACAAGTTTTTAATATCTTTCATAACGCTTCGTGGCATTTCAAATCGTTCGACCATAGAAACGGCATCGCCAGAGAATAACTCTCTTAACGCGAAAACAGCCCCTTCTGTTCCTTGTGCCGGATCCATAGCTGCCATTCGTTCCGCCAAGCTCCACATTTTTTCTAGTTGCTTCATATCTTTTGAAACCGTGATAAATGACTTAGAGTTTCCGTACATAGATTGCGAATCTAGTACCGGAGAATCTGCGGCAATTTTATCCATTAGATTCATATATTGTTCCGATAATTTCTTATCATCGAACATTGCACCAATTGTCACGGCTGACTGCTCACGTTTTGCCGCGTTGCCTATAGTAGAACTAAACAGCTTTTCGGCTGCCTGTACGCTTGCATATGTCGCGACCAAACCGAGTAATCCTGACTGTAAATTATGAATATTGCTGTTTGCCGCCCCTGCGTTTCGCCCTAGCATCGCGAAACTATTTCCTGCTCTGTTACTTTCCGCTACAAATCGACCCATCGAGTCTCTTAGTCGTCCGGTACTATCACGCGTATAATTGGCAGCCTTATCCATTTCACTCATACTGCGCGTAACTTTACGAAGCTTTGACGTAAAATTATCTTGCAAGTTTAGGCGCGCAACTAGATTAATAGCCATCCGTTAATTACCTCCTTTCTTGCGTTCTTCAGCCGCCAATTCGTCTGACGCGTACATAAACTTTCTAAATCGCCAAGGCTTCGCATAAACCTCGTCAGGCGGGATGTCGTGATTTTGAAATACCAAGTGCAGATACCAAGCCTCACCCCCCGCCCTAATTAGTTTTTTACTGCTTCAATTTCGTCCTCATCGTCGTCAAATCCGCTCGCTGTCAAAATAGCGTGAGATAGTTTCGCGACCTCGCCCGCCAATAACGCTTTTTGTACGCAATCCGCCGCGTCAACTGCGCCATAGTGTTTAAGTAATTTTGCGTCCGAAAAATCGGGATTTACGCAAGATGTAGCGATTAACAAGCGTCCTAATTCCTCTTCGTTCGTTTGCTTTTTTCGCTGGTTTCCTTTGCCGACATAATAAGTACATTGCTCCTTAAGGTCGTCGATGTCCTCACCGCTCAGCCCTTTAACGCGAAAGTGCGTGCCTAACCGCTTAATAAATACTTCCTCTTCAACGTCCGTACTTGCGCCAAGTAGCGCGTCCAATGCATTAATAGTTTCGCTCATATTCGTCATCCTTTCGTTTATAAAGGCGAGCAAGTGCCCGCCGTGAATTTTTTTTTTAATCCAAGAACTCAAATTTCGAAAATGTGAATGGCGTTTCTTCTTCTACGATTGCTCCATGTTCGTAGTTAAGCAACGGAATAGTATCAAACTGCACACCCTTCAAGCGCACTCGCTGTCCATGCTCTCGTGCTTCCGGATCGTCGATAACCATAATAAGCTCTGTTATAAACGCTCCTTTCGTGTCGTCCGCAATACTAGCAATCTTACGTAGTAGCTTATTCGTCATCTTAAAGCCCGTCATAGTTCCCGTTCCTTTTAGAGTAGTAGACTTCGAACCTAACCAACGCGAACCTGCTATTGGTACATCTTCTTTGCCGATTTCGACGTTCGCTTCGGCTTTAGTCACGTTAGTCATCCACTCGCCGTCATGTATCATTTTTCCGAACGCGCCATGTAGCGTTTTACTTGCATCCATCATCTATAAATCACCGTCCTTATACGTTAATTGATAAGAAAATCCGTTCCATCGAATCTACTTCTGTGTACGCGACGTCAATAAAAACGCTGTCGCCCTCACTTTTGCGTTGCGGATCAAGCCTAACCGCCGGCTCCATTAACACGTTGTTAATTTCGAGTTGTTCAAGATACGCTTTAATTGAACTAATCAAGGACATCTGCCCGTCTGGATTGTTGTCGATTTTTCCAATATAGTTATCGCATGCTGTCGCCGAAATGTCGGTCGCTACCGCCTGCCTTGCGCGTACTAAACGAATCTTTCCGCGCTTCTGTTCGTTAGACTTCGTAACGATACCTTGCTCGACTTTAACTTTGCGCCCGTCATGTACAAGCACAAGTGAACCGCTTGTTAATGCCGCCTTAATCTCACTGTTTCTCAAGCGCTTAGTCACATCTACTACCGGAATATCCGCGTAAGTAATCGACTTATTAATCGGTGTACCTGCGATAAGCCCCGCGATATAAGATGCAAATTCAGCCGAAGATAGCTCACTACCATCCGATAGCTCGACGCCCGAAATCAAGTTGACCACGTATAAATCAGCCAGTCGAACTGATCGCGCGTTACCTACTTCGGGGTCTTGATCTTCCGCCTCTGTGCCGCCGAATACCGTCATGTAGTGTTTGCCTTCTTCGCGATTACGTTTACACCATGCAAGCGTTGCGTCCTGCTCAGACGCGCTTACTTCGCCGGGAAAAACGAACACATTGAACGGACGGGCTTCGAAAGCGTCGCGCAAATCAATGAATTGCTTTTCGGTTGACTCCGGTACTTGTGAAGCCGGAACAGCGTACGCTAATACCTCTTTCGCGCCGCCCGAAAGCACGCGCAAAACTGCGTCGTTATGCTCCGTGCCGAGTACGTCCGTAGCTTCCTTTTCGTTTTCGAATGTGTAAAACTTGCCGGCTGTTGCCGTTGCGGGATAGTTAAAAATTGGAATCCCTACGATGCCGCGCGCTCCTCCTGTGATTTGCGCAAGTGCTGCTTCGATAAAATTAATGTAAATACCTGGACGTATCGGTAGGGAAGTTACGTCCCACGTTCCGCCATTGCTCATATAATCACTCCTTTAAATTCTTGTTACACGGCGCTTGTGTCTCCGTGTCGATGACATCCACAATTACGTTTTCAATCTTTTCGGAATCTGGTTGCGGTCTAAGTTCGCGTAAATTCACTTCTAACATTCCGATGATTGCGTGTACGCCTGTCGTTTCCGTTTTGAACGATTGCGACAAAGAAAAAGACCCGATACGTAAGTACCGAGTCGTTCCTTTTATATGAATCATTTGCGCGTGATTAAACTGCTGCTCTAACGGAGCCATTTTTCGCAAGCAATCAGCGCCACTTGTGCCGAAATATACGATTTGGAAAGTGCGGTCAAGACGATAACTTACGCCCGTCTCCGAAACGCCTTTACCTGTCGCGAAATCAATCGCAAGCTCGCCCGCTTTGTAGGCTTCCGGCATATTTTGCAAATGAAACTTAACGCCCGTAATATGCGGCGCTACGAAATCGCGAATACTCGTAATTTCATTCGTTATGTCCGCCAACTTACCACCCCTCTCCTTCTAGTTCTTCAAGAACCTCTTCCTCAAGCCATCGCTGCCACTTCTCTTCGTCCGCCGATTTGTCTAGGAATTGCTT
This sequence comes from Bacillus sp. JJ722, assembly GCF_036963345.1. Lineage (NCBI taxonomy): Bacteria > Bacillati > Bacillota > Bacilli > Caryophanales > Bacillaceae > Bacillus > Bacillus sp. JJ722. Next base: position 87,124 of record NZ_JBALMO010000042.1, on the reverse strand, counting down.
TTCTGTGCCAGGCGTCCGCAAGTTCCTGCCACCTGCGTCAAGCTCGTGAATATAATAACCGTAGTTAAATCCGTCTTGCTTCGCGTTAGCTGTAACGACTACGGACGTATTGAGCGCCTGCCCTTCGAGTTCACCTTGAATCTGCTTACGTAAATTACTCGTATCTAACGGAGCAATATCGCGCGCCTCTTTGACCCAATCGTCCTTAATGTCGTCAAGTGCACGCCTTGCTCCTTTGCCGACCGCCTGTGGAGAACGTTGTAATAAAACTGAAAGTCCGCGTGTATCTAGCGAAAAACTCTTCGCCATTATATGAACACCTCCGTCAGCCACGGCTTGCCGCCGATATTACGCACAGTTGCAATCCGAATAGGTGAACGACTGATAGTAATATTTAACTCGTTCGTGTATTCGATTGTGTCTCCGTATCGTATATCCGCCAGCTTGTCGAAAAGTATGCTCGCGCCAGCAACGACTTCATCGCCGAATTGGTTCTGCACAAGCTTCGATTCTTCGTCAACGCGACATTTGAGCGTGAATGTGTCGATTGTGCCGCCTTCGCCCCATTCGTCAGGCTCGTTTTTTCGCGTGATTATAACGGTTTGTTTTAATGGTAAAACCGCCATTTACAACACCGTCCATTTAACGGACTTGCCCGTCGAAAGCTCGGTAATTCCGTTTTCTTCTTTGACTAGGTCAACGACTTCATCCGGCACAAGTTCGTCGAGTCCCTTTTTCGCCCAATCCTTAAAGGTGAACGAAATCCCCTTAACGCTAAATGATGCGACGCCCTGTTGCTGTAATTTATTCGTATCATTGAACGCGCTCGCTAGCACCGCCGCGAAAAGGTAAACGGCTTCGTCTGGTATTTTGTACCCGTTGAATTTTCGCGTAAGTGTTCGGCTTGCTACGTTAAGAATCGCTGTTTTGCGCGTATCATCCGCGTCAAGAAAGTCCTCGTTATCGAGCGTATTGAGCGTTATATATTCGGTCGCTTCTGTTAAATCAAACGCCATAAGCGCTCACCTCCGTTTTATTTTGCGGAGGCAGTCGCTTTCTTGGCTGGCGCTTTCGGCTTAGTCGGCGCTTCCTCCGCTTTTTCTTCTTCAACTTTTATCGCGTCAGCTAATCCGTCGAGCACGGCGATTACTTTCGCGTCAGTAGTCGAAAAGCTACCGCCATAAAAAGCGTGTAGCTGTCCGTCTACATAAAATTTAAGCTCTGGGTACTTAGATTCATATACCGCCATGCTTAGTTAGCTCCTTTGATACGTGCGTGCGCTGACTCTTGTAGGAACTCAAGCGTGTACTCGCCGACTAACATACCTTGTAAGTAGTCACCTTTCTTGCCAAGATACTCATGCGCGAAATCACGACCTTGTAACGGTTTAATCGCGATACGATTCTTATCTACGATCAGGATTTCGTCCGGCGCTAAGTTTTCGTTAATAGAAACAGGGAACTCGCCAAAGTCCGTCACGATTCCGTTTACAAGAGTACCCCTCTTGTCGTCGTTTCGTTCGTAGCGAACTTGATTATCTACGAAACTATTAATTACGCGCTTCTGCTTTGATGGAGTGATAATTTCATAGTTACCGCCTGTCGCGAATCCACCTTTCGAGTAGATAGATTGTAAAGAATCGTTAAGATTCGTCATATTTAGTACGGCTCCAGCTAAGTCAGTTACGTTCGATTTAACTAAGTTACGAACGCCGTCCATTTGACGAACCGTACCGTTTTCGTACTTAATTCCGTTGATGATTGCTTTCTCAAGTTGCAACGCTAACTCTAACTGCTTCTTCTGCTTTTCATATTCGTACATATCATCAATACCATATTGCGAAACTGCCGCCGCCGTACCGCTGATTTCCACAGTATCGTCGAAGATTTGCGTAAGGTTAGCCTTTCTTACGCGCTTTTTGTAACGCCCTTCCCTAGCGTCGCGCCCCTCTTGACCTTCGACAAACTGCACTTCGATTTTAGCGCCATCTGTAACGGCTGCCGCTGTGGTATTGGCGTATCCTCGCGTAACTGTTAGCGTTTTGCTTGTCACGTTAACCGCCGTAACAAGCAATAATTCTTCGCCGATTTTTACGACTTGGTTAGGTCGGAATGGTTCCGCGTTTACTACGACAATTGATGTATCTGTAACTGCTTTTGCTCCCGCTACCTTCGACTCATCCGCGAACATTTCATCCTCAAAATGCACGTGTTCAACTTGCGATACTGGCGTACTAAAGCCAACCATCGCCAAGAACGGCGTTTGATGCGGATTTAATAAAAGCAATTGATCCTGGACTGATTCGCGTTTACCGATTAATTCACCTGATAAAATTTTAGACATACGTTATACCTCCGTAATTTTAGTAGTTTTATTGCATTAAAAAAGCCATCGCTTTATTTGCGATAGCCTATAAATTAAGTTCTCGTTTAAGTTTTGCGTATGCTGCTCGGTCTTCGTTGCGCCCACTAATGCGCGCCTTTTCCGCAGCTTCTCGTAGTAATTGTTCTGCCGTTTTGTCTGCGCGATCAACATTTCCGTTTGTGCTTTCGCCAATTTGCTTCGGCTGTTTCTTCGCGACTAAGAACGGTTTATTTTCAACAAGCGATTTTACAGCGTCGGTCATTCCGACCACTTTGCCTTCCTCGACTTTAACTTGCGATAAATCAGCGAGGGCAAATGCGTCATCAATATACGCTATGTTTTCGCCTGTAGCTGCCTTAATAAATTCATTGCGGATTTTCTCCGCCTTGTTTAACGACTCGGCTTCTTCCAGCTTCTTCATTAACGCCTGCTCTGCCGTTTCTTTCGTTTGTAGTTGCGCTTGTAACTTTTCCAGCTCGGTCATTTCCGCTGTTTTGCGTTCTTGCTCCGCCGTTTCATACTCCGCGAGCTTCGCTTTAATGTCGCCATAGTCCGCGTATTTACTTTTAACGCGTCCCTTTTCTTTGCCAATTAACGCGTTAAGTTCGTCTTGCGTCATAGTTACCGTTTTAGGTTGCGATACTTCTTCCGTTGTTTGATCCGGTTCATCATTCGTAACCTCTTCGCTTTCTTCCGCGAAATACTGTAAGTTTAATCGTAATAATTCGTTATTCATATTGTTCTCCTCCGTTTACCCGCCGTCGCGCATTGATTCCGAAAGTTTATCGCGCCATTTCGTAAGGCATGAGAAAAGCACCCATAAAATATAGGTACTTAGTAATAATGCTTCCATCTATAGAATTTATCGTCTATATACATATCCCTAGAGTCTCGTATATTAACGATTCTGTGTCACTGATTACCGAAAAATCATTGCCAAAAAGAAGGTTTAGATTAGAATCTGCAGTCTCTTTGAATATATTTTTTCTTATTGTGAGTTCATTTCTATCGGTTATTTTAAAATCATAAACGTATATTCCATAAGGAGCTGAATTTACTAATGGGTGTAAAATGTTATTATCAATAATAACATCGGTAACGGTCGCCGTGATAAAAATACCAGTATACATAACCTTAAATACAATATTATCTTGTATTGTTATTTTTTGAATCTTGTAACTTTTTTTCGTTTCATCATTATTTGAGGCAATATTAAAGCCACGTAAAGAATCGTAGACTATATTATCGCGAAAGGTTATGTCTGTTAATGTTCCCCCTGATTCAGCACCAGTTGAAAACCCTACTCCTGTCGGAATCGTAACATTATTTTCGTAGACGTCAATATTATAAGAAGTTCTTGAAAAAGCATCAATATATATTCCACATCGAACGCCCCCAACAACTTCGCATCCATGAATAGAACCGTTTCTTGAGCCATCTTTAGCATCAATACTTTCTTTATAACAATCAATAACTTTACAATTTTTTACTTCAAATCCATTTACATTGTTAATAGAAATACCCTCATGACCTAATTCTTTACACGCTCTAATAACAGTACAATTTTCAATTGTTATATTTTCTCCAAGCATTACATGAACACCTGAACCGTTTGTATCTCCTGTTTTGCAATTCTTGATAGTAATATTTTTGTGAATTGGCTCATCGGACTCAAAGTGGCTTATGCCAATTCCCATAGCATGAGAATTTATCACGTGTAAGCCTTCAATAATCCAATGGCTCTTTTGGTTTAAATCGATTAAAGCTCCCCAACTTTTATTTCCATTCCAAGTTATTCCTGTACCATCAATAATTGGAGTGTGGCTAGGATAATTTTTTAGTCTGATTGGGTTGTCTTTCATACCAGATTTAGAAAGTTTAACTCTTTCGTTGTAAACCCCGTCTTTCACATAAACCGTATCACCCGCGGAAATGAAGTTCATCGAATGTCCTATAGTTTTAAATGGATTCTTAGCAGTCCCCTCATTACTGTCACTACCGTTAATACCATCTACATAAAATGAACTTCCTACTAAAAACTAGATTGTATTTTCGCTGAAACTCTCCTAGCTACAATTTCCCTCGATTCTAAAGAAAAATGAGCACCATCTGGTAGATATTGAGTCCAGTTTGTAGCATTTATTCCACCTTCATAATACAAATCTAATACAGGTATCTTAAATTCTCTTCCTAACTCATGTGTAGCATCTATATACTCTGGAAGTGTTTTGTTTAATGGTTTATCAATTTGTAAAGTGTCACTTGTCTCAGTAAATGGTGCTACAACACCTCTAAATGGAGACGTCATAAGTAATACTTTTATCTTTGGATTCTTTTTCAATAGTTTATCGTAAAAATATCTGAATCCACCTTTAAACATATTAAAATCCTTTAAGTTATCGGGGTTTTCTATTTTAGTGTTATAATTTGTCCAGTCGTTTGAGCCATGACATATTGCAACATAATCAACATACTGCCAATTTATTGATTTTAAAGTATTTAAAGACTGTTTAAATGTAGATGGTAGTTCAGGGTGTTCTACTATTTTTGTATCTTGCAACGCCCAGTTACCTGTTTCTATGCTATCAGCTAACGAATGTATACAAAACGCATCGTATTCAGCATTAGGGTGTGTACTCATTCGGGTAGCGCCAAAGCCAGCGTTATACGCTGTTACCCCTAATATCGTTGAGAGTAGCGACGGTATTCCATCACCTTGAAAATTGCCAATATTACTATCACCAAACATTACGATTTTCTTATTTTTAAAAAAACTCTCTTCCGCTTTAACTCTTAATTTAGGGATAGTAATATATGTTGCTGTTTCATTTGGATCAACCATCTTTTCAGGTTGATTAAACCCTTCTCCCGTTGTCATCTTTGCATTAAAGACAATAAACGCTGTGGTCGATGGTGTTTGTATTTCTTTTGTTGTATTATTATAAACTAAACCAAATGACGTTTGAGCGCCGATTTTTTTAGTAGAATCGAATAATATATAATTCCAAGAACCGTATTTACAAGATAAAATGTATTTTTTATTAGGTTCAACCGGAATAAATGTTGAGTGTGTCCAATCGGCTAAAGCATTCGGACTACCATTAGTACTCATTACGTTTCCTTTTTCAGACCAAGTAATACCGCTCAGATAGTTAGTAGGTATGAAGTTAGGGTCAGGTAATTCTTTAGCAAACGTTGTTTTTTCAGGTATAATAGAATTATTTTCTAGTACCGGAGTCACTTGTACGTCTCCGAGCTTATCGGGAAGTGAGCCGTTTACAGTTTTTACCTGCCCTCCCCCAACTTGATTCCCATACTTATATCCGCTCATTTATACACATCCCTTACGTAACCTCTATATGCACCCGTTGCGGTAACTTCAATTTCTGAAAATGGGTCTATTTCTTCGTCAAAAACCTCACCGGGACCTAAAATGAAAGTAAACTTACCTGCAGTAAATGTTAAGTTACTTGTCCCGTCGTTAATAATGAGCAACTCTTCGTAAACTCCCGTTAACTTAATCGGTTTACTCGTTGTTCCGCTAAACCCTTCTCGCGCCCTTTTCGGCATTAATAAAACCTCCCCTTTTATGCTCGTTCCGGCTTCCTAACCGGGGATACTACGTGCTTGCAATTCGGATGGAAAATCTCTCGTCGCGATAAATTCCCGATGTACGGATAATCGCCGGGTGCGTCCGGCACTAACTTGACAATTTTACCTTCCCATTTCGCGCAAGCATCTTTCGCGCTGTGGCTCGATATAACTCCGTAATACACACCGCGACCAACCGCTTCATTTATCGTTGATTCCCGATGCGCCTCCATCATTTTCGTTCGCACGACCATTTCCGCGTATACTTCTGGTCGCCATCTTCGCCCACTAGCGTCAATAATCCCCGTCTTTGTCGCGCTATCTAATCGCTTCAATATCTCGCGCGTAAGTGAAGCTGTACCGTTAACGCCCTTTGCGTTCTTTGAGCGCAATACTTCCGCTGTTACTTGGCGAATTGTGATACGTACTTTCCTATCGACATTCTGCGTAACCTTAAGCAAGTCGTCCTGAGTGTCCGCGACGATTACCTTAATAAGCTCGCGATTAAGCTTGTTAAACTTTACGATGTTGCGCGCTTCTTCGATTGTTGGCGCAAGACCTAGCGAAACAAGCGTATACGCAACGCCGTCCTCTGCTGCTTTCGGCAAATAGACGTCCGTCCAGCTCGCCGTATTGCCGTTAAGCTCCGTCAGTATCTTCTTAATTTCCGCCAATGTAGCTACGACTTGCGCGCGCTCAAAGTCCGAAGTATTCAGTCGTAATAGTTCCCGCTCGATATCGCGCATAGCCTTTTCGTAATACTCGCGCAAAATGGCAACGTCATAATCATAGTTCGGTGTCGGTATCTGCTTCGTCATTTGTCTCACCGCCTACTTCGTTAAATGTCGTACCATCGACGAAGCCGCTCGCTGACTTTTCGTCTTCTTCTATACGCGCAATAACTTCGACTGCCTTTTCGTCGTCTACCGAATCGAGACGTTTAATTGCGCCTTGCACGTCAATCGTAGGCTTTCCGCCAGTACGCACACTCATTATCTCGGCTTCTTCTTTAGCGTTCTTAGGAATGCCGTCCTGCCAGTTAATCGTCGGATATACCGCCTTAAACTTCGCACCACCCTCCGCAATATCTAGCAATTGGCACGAATACAACGCATCGCGTAAAGCCTTGTCGTAGTGCGTTCGAATGCGTTTCACCTTCGACAGAATCGGCATGAAACGCGCTTTAATCGAGCCACTGTCCGTATGTGACGTTCCTGTTCCGCCGGCATTGGCTCCGAGTACAGTTCCGAATAACCATTGTGGCGTTTCCGACTTCTGAAAGACTAGCGATATATGCATTTCGAGTTGCTTAAATGCGCTATCGAGTTGCCCATTCCACGTCATGTAGCCCGGTGTCGCGTCCTCTTTTGTTACTGGTATATACTTTCCGCCCCACTGAATAGCTGCGTTACCATTTCCTTCAATCTCTGGGCCGTATACAGTCGGGTCGCTGTGTTTCATCAAGATGAAATCAATTGCTACAACGCGATCATTAATCGCAGCCAATAACGATTCTAACTTCTCAATTCCGCCGATGCCTTCCCAACTATCATCAACCGACTTATACGGAATGTGATGAACGAGCAAATGTGGCACGCCTGTCTCTACGAGGTCATCTTCGCGACCAGTAGCCACTCTTTCGCCGATTGTATATGTTTGTAACGGATAGCCGTACGAATTATCTACGCCACCCTCAAACTCATGAAGGCGATAGCGTTCGTAAATTATAAAGCCAGGCAAATGTCGCTCAACGTTTAGGAACGGCACTTCGGACTTTTTCGTTACGACGTATTCGACCGTACAAATATTGACCGCCTTGAATTTCTTCACATTACCGCGCGAAGTCTCTGGAAACACGCAATCAGCCGCAACATGTTCGATGATAGGCTCCATTTTCGCGTCTGTCGGCTCGCTTAATCCGAGCTTTCTCAGCTCGCTATAATCTTCGCGATAGCCGTAGCGTACTTTAATCCATGAATCGCCCCGATAGCCATTACCGACGCAACTTTCGTGGATTAGCTGAATCAGATCGTTTTCCTCAACGTAACTATTTAGCGCTTTTTGTTCGTCGCTATCATCTGGCAAGCCCGACTCAAAGCTCGGAAGCTCTCCGACTAGTAAATCGGCGGGCTTCGTCGCGATAATGTCCGCCAAGTTTACCGCGATATACAGTTTCTTGAGTTGTGGCGCGTGTGGTGTATCTTTTAACAGCTCGGTCGCGCGTTCATATACTTCGATTTGCTTGCCCTGGAACGTTTTCTTCATTCGCTTGTACTTCGATAGCCGTTCACGGTCTTTGGCGGGCGGAAACTGTTCGCCAGGCTGAAACGAGTTATATTCGTATACGACCGACGCGCCGTCCGTTTCATTCTTCTTTCGCGTAAGTCCGCTTAATCCGAACACTCGAACGCCTCCTCTCTATTTGTTTACGTTCAGTTAATCGTTAATTTCCCAATCTTCAGCCAAGACGTCGTTAATTGACGGAACCCACATAGCGTGAGAGCCGTTCACCATTTTAATTTGTAGATAAGGCTCGCACTTGAATAAATCACCTTCGTTTAACCCCCATGCTTCTGCTGTTTGCTTGTTACATGGAATTCCTTGTGGGTATCCTTTTTGATAGACTACAAACATCCCTTTACCGTTCCACCCATTTCTAGCAATCTTCTTACCTTCTTTTAACGATTCAATCGCTTTACCAAAGTTCATAGTATATTTCTCCTTTTCTACATCCAAATAGGTTTATTTTGTAATTGTCGTTTCGCTTGCTTCGATACGCTAATAGCAATTTCGCAAGAATCGGGTCCGTCATCGTGCGAACCGCTACCATATCGTTCGAACTGCTCTAGCAATAGCGCGTGCTTAGTGCTAAATTGTATTTTCTTCGACTCAATATCGGGCAACATTGCCTCAATACGAAGCTCTTTACGTGATCGTTGGTATATCTTCTTAACGCGATTATGCGCCGGATAGCCGGAGTGATAGAGCGATTCTTTCAATTTGTCAACGAAAAACTCTTGCGCCATCTGCGCCTCTGCGCCGATAACGTCCGGTTGCCACTTCAACGCTTTTTCTACAATAACTTTCATATAAGCGTCGGGATGTAATCGCTCTAAGAACGAATCAATTACGTAGTAGACGCCAGTCTGCTTATGCTTCGCGGTAACAGTTAGCGAAGAATAATCACCACGTGTCGTCTTACCCATCGCGAAATCAACTCCCATAGCAATAACATAGTCACTGTGAGAAAACTTTCTATCCGGATCGGTCTTATCCCAATAGGTAAACTTCGCTGGATTAAAAATCATCGATTCTTCATCGATTGGATTATTTTGATACTCGGTATTGAACGCCTTTGAGCTGTTGTCCCACTTCCAAGTCATCAGTTTCCACAAAGGCTGCACTTCCGCCCATAGAACGACCGCACCTTTATTCATTTCTTCTCGATTAGTCTCATAGAACGTTTTTGCTTCGTCCAAACGTTGTGGATTCTCGCGATCAACATATAGCTCGCGACATTGTTCCCAAAGGTCGCCGCGCTCTGGAGGTTCAACTATTGCGCGATATACTTTCGTCGTAAAATCCGAACGCTTGTAAAGAATGTGCATTAAAAGCGAATCCCAATGGACTGTCGTTCCCATATATACGGTCGCTGTACGCTCCCCTTTCGGATCACCTAACGGCATAACTACCGATTGAAACCATTCGCGCAACTTAGTTCGTTGCTCTTCCGTTGCAGCGTTTGTTTTTGCGTCCTCTAAATCATCGCACACGACTAAATCCGGTCGAGCGCCGTTCCAGTTACGTCCACGAAGCGCTTGTCCGGTCGAAGCCGCTTCTACTTTCGTCAGTTGTCGCTTTGCTCCGTTTTCTCTTGGCTCCCATGCGATAAATTCAGCGTTATTGTCTTTCGGATTTTCTTGCTGCTTAACAGAAAGCAATGGCCCGAAATCTTCGCGCAACTTTTCGTTATGTTTAAGTTGTGTGCCGAGCCATTCTAAGTTAGGCGCCGATACGGACGGCGTTTCCGAAATAATGATGATATATTTACGTTTGCGGTACACAACTTCATGCAACGGAAAAGCCTTTGTTAAATACGATGATTTCGCGTGCGAACGAGGCGCAGCGACTGCGGTCTTAGCGTTAGGCTTAGTCGTTGAAACTTCGTTCATAATGTCGCAAATTTCCTTATGAAACTGTGCTGCATCTTCGCGACGGGTGATATCGAAACCTTCCCAGTTGCCCGCGTTTCCTTCGTTGCACCCCTCGGAAAAATATTCGATAGCAAATTCGAGCAAGTCGCTTTCGCAGCGATGTATGCGTTCTAGACGCGCCAGCTCGCGACACGCCGTTAAGTAGTCCGACATCAAATCAGCATCCATCGCGCCAATGTCCAGGTATTTATCGTCTATTGCCTGCTTATATTCGCGATAAATGGCGATTACTTCCGCACGCTCAGTCGCAGTCAACCACTTTCCGTTTACCCATGCGATAGTAATCGCCTCCTTTTTCGCTTTAAAATTACGTGCTTTTAGACGTTATAACTCTCGCCTAGTGTATTTGTAAGGGGTAAAGCTAAAACGCTTAAATTCGTTTAATTTCGTTTGACTTTCGTTATGTAATCGTTTATCATGAATGTAACATATTTGAAACGGAATACATTCACTAATCAAAGGAGAGTGTTCGTAATGAACGAAGTACAACCGATTAAAAAACTGCGCGATATTGAACGCATGAAAAAAGCCCTTCATGGGCGTGATTTATTACTATTTACGCTTGGCATTAATACTGCGTTGCGCATAACGGACTTACTTACTTTAACCGCCGCCGATGTTGCGGGCGACTACATTACTTTGCGCGAAGGCAAGACCGGCAAAGGCAAGCGAATTAAGATTAACGCCGTCGCTCGCAAGGCTATTCGTGAACTTGCTCCGAAAGATGGTCCGCTGTTCCCTTCGCGAAAAGGTGATAAGGCAATCAGTCGCGTGCAAGCATATCGCATATTAAATGCGGCAGCCGAACGTGCTGGCGTTACGGTCGAAATCGGATGTCATTCGCTCCGTAAGACTGCCGGCTATCATACGTACAAGAAAACGGGCGACATTGCGCAAGTTATGCGTATGCTCAACCACGCTACTGAACGCGACACGCTCCGATATATAGGCATGACCCAAGAGACAATCGATGATACTTACGAATCACTCTGCTTATAACGATCAGCCCTCCGACTAATTGACGGTGGGCTTTTTCTTTCGTCTACCCTTCGATACTGACCGCGTAAAACTCTCGACCTAACCATTTGCCATATTCGCGAGCTTCCTCGACCGTTTTAAATGAGCGTAAATTACCATCCGCTCCCTTTACGACTACCCATTCGCCGAAACCATCTTCGTCTTGCCATAAAGTTTTCGGTACCACTACGTAATACATTCCGTTTACACCTCCATTATAATTCGGTATAGTAAAGTCAAAGTGAAATTTTGATGCGTGGATTGATTTCGCACCAGTTTCGGCATATCGAGTCGGGTGGCTTGGGGAGTCGAGCCTCCTCCGTATACTATATTCACTACAACGTATAACGAATGTTACAAAAGCATCTTTTGTTACGTTCGAAATAGCATTATATCAACGTTTATAACGTTCAATGTAACGTCACTAGTTTATGCATCGTTTAAACTGCGCTGTATCAACGTTCTATATAACGTCCTATCTCGCGAAGATTGCATACAATACTGCATAAATACGGCGCTTTCTAAAGTGTTTCGGGCACGCGTCCGTCAGAGGCTTCGTGCAGGTGAAACGCGATACTATACTAAGGTATACTAACGTACCTGTCCGAGTACCTTCCTATTATATATACAGCAATATAATACGCTTACCCTTACTCTCCTCTTATACGTTCTATCTCCGCCCTCATAGCGTCAATATCCGTCGACTCACTCTGCTTAGTTTCTACTTCGACCTTATCCGTTAATAGGCTATGCGCCTGCAATAACGTCCTAAACATCGCCGCATTACCATCATTAATAATATGATCCGGTATAGACGCCATTACATCCGGCAACCTATCGATTGTATTGCGCATTATCTGCTTCTTAAGTTCGTCATTAAACGTATCATCTTTACGCCAAGTCCATAATGTAACGTCACTAACTCCGACTGCTTCCGCAATCTGCTCATACGTCATGCCTGCGCGTTTAGGTTGCGCCAAGTACTGGATAGCTGCGTACTGCTTTTCGTTTAATCGTTTCGCCATTCGTGACTCCTCCTCTCATCTTCGAATAATCTCTCGCGCCCTCATGCTCTTTTATTACTTTATCGCGTTGCTCTTTCTTCGCGTTATATCTTTTATATAAATATATTCGCGACAAATGAATGAGCGTAAGCGAATGAATTGGCGCAATCTTTTGTTTGTTATTATTAAGTTCGTTATTATTACGTTTGTTCTTATTACCGTCACTCTACGGTGATTTAGGTAAATCACTCTACAGTGCGTTAGCTAAATCACTCTACGGTGATTAACGTATATTGCGTCCAAATTACGTCTAATTTCTTCGTCAGTCAGTGCGGAATAATACAACGGAAAATACAACTTCTCTCGCTTGTTCGCCGTATAGTCATACGCTGTTTTCAGCAATCCGACCGCCTCCAGTACGTTTGATAGTTTCGCGACTCTATTTCGACCGATGCCCGTATCTGCTGCAATTCTTTCCACTGAGGTAAACGCGCTCATATAGCGATCATTGTCCGGCTGCCCATTAACATTCGATAATAAGTACGTATAAATCAGCGCAATATCGGCGTTTCCCTTCTCGTATTCTCTCGCAATAGGTACGAGCCTACGAAACATATCGTGTGGCAAAGGCGCGTAATTTCCTTGCGCTAGCCCTTCCGCCTTTCTAGACGCTGCTTCTTTCGCTAAATCCGCAAATTGTCCGTGCTTTCCCATTCCAATCAACCTCCGTTATACTGTCGTCAAATTAAAATAAATCGTCAAATTAAGCAGGCTTGTTCGCTCTCCACTCGGCTAACACCGCATCAACTGTCTCACTTTTCGCGAATAACCAGAACTTACGCCCCGTTGTTTCATGAAGCCCAACGCAAATAAAGCGTTCACCCATTTCGAGCAAACGCGTTTTTAATTTCGGTGAGTAGCAATAAAAGTAGTTGTTCATTCGGTCTACCTCCGTCAATTTAAATTTTTACTGTCGATTGCCTTATATAGTTTCGTCGAATCAATCGGCTCGACCTGTACATATCCGTTGCCAAGCTCGATAATCCTACAATTGTCGCGCAAGTCTATAGCACCATTAGCTTCAAGCCTTTGCGGTAAACATTCCGCACAAAAAGGATTCGATAGCCAAGCGCGATGACTCTTGCCCATTTCGCGATTACAAAACTTACAGCAATTTTTCGTCTGCTTAAACCTAACTTTACTCACGGACGCTCACCGCCAATCCATTTCGTTCTTTCGTCGGGATAGCCGATATTTCGCAAACACTCACGTTCCCAATAAAGCTCGCGTTCCGTAGTTAAAGGCTTATGTGCGCGAATAACAATCGTAGGTCGCTTATGTTTATGCCTAAGTCCGCAGAAAGCTGTGCCGACGGGAAATGCTTCCGTTTTGCAATCTATCATATGGTCGTCACTGTATCTCGGAATTGCGTAGTTAATAGCGTCAGCTTGTTCGCTAGTATCTACGATAATTACTACGTATTCAGTCCTAATCATTCGTCAGCACCGCCCATACACTCGCGAATCTTCTCTACTAACTTACGCGATATCTCGCCCACGTCCGAATGTCCTTCCGTATGGGCTTTAATTGGTCCGAGTGAATTTGGTCGCTTGACTTGCACATATTGCTCCGCCTGTTTTCGCGGTAAGATCAAATCGCCCTCTCTTAATTCCGCTATATGCGCCAACTCACCCGCACCAAGCTTCGGCCCATCTATTCGCACTCCCATCGTTTCAAGCTCCCGTAATGCCTGCGAAGAACGTTCGAGTTCCCTCAGTTCTTTCGAAGCTTTCTTTGCTTCGCGCTGTAGCGCCTTTAAGCCCGTTAGTGCTTCAGATACATCTACGTCAATTCGCACGCTAATTTTATCAGCCGCCATTTATATCGTCTCCTTTTGTAAAAACTTTGAATAATTTGCAATATTATGTCACAAATGCTATAATTTTATTAATTCTTGCCGCCTTCACTGACAAGGAGGGTTGCTTATGAAGTTTGTTCGTGTACGTGCGTATAAAAGGTTCCGTTTAGGTTCACTTGAGTATGTTAGAGAACATTTCCGCTCTTATCCTACAAGGTAATGGTGGCTAACGCTCCCAGCGTGCGCCTTTGTCAGGGTCGAACTTTCCAAAAAAATGCGGCGAGAAGGTTGATAGAATATAAAAAAGCCCACCATATTGGTGAGCAAAAATTGCTTAGACTTCCCTTCATAGTGCATAGATAACTAAACGTGTTTTATGCCCCTACTTCGCGTAAATTTCGACTAAATTATTTCCCGACCACTCGCGCACTACCGCACCATCAGCACATTCTGCTGGCTTTTCGTATACTATTTTACTACCAGTTTGGACGTCTACTGTAAACATGCCTGCCGTTTTTCCGTTAATAAAATCGCGGTAGCTTTTTCTTCGCTGTGCATTGCGGGACTGTGTTTTCTCGTCTACGCAAGTCTCCTCTTGGCGCGTTCTCTTTCTTCGCGTTGGATATTCGTAAGGCATGCCATCAGTGCCGAAGTTTTCTACTAAATGGAAAGGAACCTCACGAAGTCCGCCGCCGTCATTTTTGCGGTGTACGCCCGCATGTCGTCTCGCCAATTGCGTCTCCGATATAATGGGATATTCTTCGCGAGACATTTTATCTGGGTGATTGTCCGTAATTTCTTCACAAAGTAAAATATCGTTTAGTCGCGTTATTTGATTCACGTCAGGCATCCGATCATTCGCTAGGATATAGTCGGCTATAAGTCCGAAAACAACCTGATTTCTACGCCCCCTATCTGCTAGCGTGCCTTTAAATTTCGCAGAAGCTAACTCCTCTACTTCCGCAACGGGCTTGGTCTGTTTATATATTTTCACGTATTCTCTGCGCTCTTTTACCGCCGTATTGACCTCTTTTGTTAAATTCGTTATTAAATCGTTAAATTTCGCCATCGTCCGCCTCCTCAACAGTTAATACATAACCTTCGCCCCTGCGCGCCCAACTCTCATATATTCGGGCAATCTTTACCATTGCTATTTCCGTGTGACGCGCCACTCTTTGCCTACCTACACCCATCGCCCTACCCGCGTCATCTTGCTTCATATCGCGAAAATATACGAGCTCTATTGCCTGACGCTGCCTATCCGTCAAGTCTGCGCGCTCTATCGCCGTTTCTAAATCGATTAACAAATCGCTCGCTGTCATATCGCCGCAATACCTACGCTCCCTTAGCGCGTGATAATCGCCAAGCAATCGCTTGATACCCGCCGCGCTGTCTAGCGCCAGGTAGCGAGCGTTTTCGGGTTTTACCGTTGCTCCTGCGCCCATTTAAATCGCCCCTCCCGTTGCATTTCGCCTTCATTTCGCATATAATATAAATAAAATTCCGTATAAGTAGGTGTTACATGTGAGTAGAAACGCTAGTTCCATAACCTGGATGAAACCGGACAGCCTCCGCCCAGCTATTACAATCGACAGCCAGCGCCGCATTTACCTTTCGGCAGAGTCGCGCAAACTAATCGGCTTAAATTCGCACGGCTACCGCTTGATTGTCGGCTTTGACAAAGCTAACCAGCGCATCATTGTCGCGAAGCCCGAAATCGTGCGCGTGCCGGATGTACAGTCGTTCAAATTCGATAAGAAACATTATACGCACGCCAAACGAATGGTGCGCGAGCTCGGCTTTACTGACGCAGAGTTGCCGCTCAAGTTCGAATATGTTGGACGCGATTATAGCGAGTATCCTTCAGGTGCATATGCGTTTCAACGTGTTGGGTTCGATGCGCCCGATAAATAACTCGTTTCACAAATGTCGCGGATATGTCGACAGAGCTCGTCCGGAATCCTACTGCGCTCCATAGCGTTCTTACGTCCTTGCGTCCCTGTACTCGAACCTCGAGGCGCTGCTTCGTGACATGGCGCGCCATTTTTACACATCGGACGGAAATCTGGCGTAGGGTGGTTCGTCCAGATGTCTGTCGGCTTCATGCGATTATCGCCATACTGACAATACGTTACTGTGTAGCGTGGAAGCCCCTGCATGAATCGCATTTTTCGCATGCCGCCGCGAGGATTTTCGATAAACCAATACTCTGGCGCGAGTTCTTCGATTAATTTCAATACATTAACGTTAACTTTGTCGCAAAATTTCGCGTAATCACTTTTTGGCGCTAGATTGCCGTCGAGTTCGCGCGTACGATGGTGCGAAATAGCCGCGATAGAATACGACGTGCAGTCCGGGCTTGCCCAAATAACGTCGGGCCTGCCGAACCTTTCGAGGATATCTTGCGCGCTAATTTCACCTATATCCGCGTACCAATCGATGTTGTCGTGCTTTTCGTCCCATTCTACGCTAAATACCTCGTGGCCCTGCGCTTCAAAAGCTTCCCCTATCGACCTAGTTCCAGCGAAAAGCTCCAGCACTCTCAATTTAGTCAATAATCGTCACCCCTCCGTTTTAATTTCGCCCATAATCGTATCAACTTTCGCGTAAAACTCATCGAGCGTGCCATCGTTAACTAGCTCGTAATCAACCTCGAACCCATCGACGTAACTTTCCGTATCATGCGACAGGTCGACCGGCTCAAATATCTCCCGCGCCAGCTTAGCGCGTTTTAGGCGTAGCTCCTCCGGCGCACTTACGCGAATAATCGTAAAGCCTTGCGCTCGAAGCCAATCGTATTCGACGGGCTTGCGCAGGTCAGTAACGACAATGTTCGCCTCGCTTTCGGAGCTGTTCGCGATAAAACGAATGTAGCTCGCAATATCATCGTCGACGTGGCGAATCCAAACCTGCGGATCGATGGCGCATAAAGCCTCGCCGAAGTCCTGATATAGCTTACGGGGCTTTTGGCTCGGGTCGATGTGAGGGAACGCCCGATGTGCCAGGTCTTTCAGTTTGGTCGCGAAGGCTAGCGCGCGAAAGCCGTGCTTGAAGCGAAGCTGATTCGCCACTTCGTCCTTGCCTGCGCGAGCCCTTCCGCAGATTGCTGCTTTCGTAAGTTTTATCGTCTTGTTGACGGTGATTAGTTCGCTCATTGGCGTACTCCTATTTCGTAGTAGTCACCTAGTAAAACTAGTGGATATGTCCGAACATTTAATTTCTGGATATCTACACGTAACGCTCTATTTTCTTTTTCTAGTTGCAATACTTTCGTAGTAAGATTCGCGATAATGTCGAGTAAGTCGGGCGTCGGTTCTTCTATCGGCTCTAGGACGCGATACTCACGGTGATAAAGACCTTCACCACAATCCCGTTCAGCGTTAGGAACAAGGTATCCTTTCGCAGAAATTCCTGTACTACCGCTCCACCTGTCCTCGTGAATACAAAAGAGAATATCACCCTCCACGAATACTCCGACACCAGCAGTAACAACTACTTTCTCGCCAACCCTCGCCTTACGTTCAACCTCTCGATATTTAACTCCGTCAATTGTATGGATTTTTTCATTCGTCATAATCACGCCTCCTCGAAAAATTTATCAATCCATGGCTCAACTTCTACGACTGCCTTGCGAAGTGCTTCCGCCAACTCAACGATTTCAGCCTGCGCTCCTCGCCCTCGTCTCCTTTTCGCGTAGAAATCGAGCAACGCGCGAAGGTTTGCCGTCATTACCAGATTAGTAGCCGCAGCGTTCGGAAGGACTGCACGTGCGTCTTCGGGCGGGACGCCTGCTTTACGTAATCTATCGTAAGTAGTTTGCGCAAATTCCATTACTTCCTCAAAGATATACTCTGCACTAACTGTTTTTGAAACGCTGAGCCTATCGTTTGGAATCTCTTTCCCTTCGACACTTTCCGGCATTACATAGTCAAATCCTCCGCTACGATCATCCGAACCAAAACGTACATAGCGTTGGCTCTGCACGCTGAACGAGAAACCTACGCGATGCCTCGTAAGTTGCGCAAGCAAAGCACGGATAACGCCTTCTATCGCGAAAGTAAAGCTCAGATGTTCGAGCGTCGACAGGTGGCGACTGCGGACGATATGACGAATCAAACGGTCGGCTTCCGTGCCTCCCTCGCCGTCAGTTGCGCTTGTACCGAAATACTTGACGCCTTCTTTCGCGACGATTTCGCTTGGCTTGTTTGGCGAATAGCACGTGCGGATGGCGGTTAGTGCGACTGCTTGACCGTCCGGTACTTTCTCCATTACATAATCGTCCACGTCAGGCGCTAGTTCGTATATATGGTCGCAAAAGCTCTCTGATAACTGCGTATGTGCTAGTAATTTAACGTTCATGCTCGTTTCCGCCATTTATTCGCCCTCCTTGATTTTCACTTCGAATGTGCTCTCCGCTGGGAATAATCCGACTAATTCGCTCTTGATTAGTTCTACGTTGCTGGCAAGTATATCCGCCCTTACCTGCTCGGACGCTCCCCGAAACTCGACCGTTTCCTCTTCGTTAAACTTGGTTTGTATGATAATCTCCGTTTTAATATTCATTCGCTCACCCCGCTACTCCCGAACCCATTCGCGCCCCTTACGCTATCCTCTAGCTCGTCAACTTCCGTAATTTCTGCGCGAACAATTGGCGCTAGGACTGCTTGTGCGATGCGGTCGCCTTTACGGATGAGGTACGTATATTTTTGCTCGTCGCGCACAGAGTCGTCTCTTCTTCCGTCTATTTTTAAGGGATTATTATCGAACTCTAATCCGAGTGTCATATACGTTTCGTTAATGTAGAGCGAGGGCATTGCGATGTTATCAACAATAACGCTAACCTCTCCGCGAAAATTACTATCGATAGTTCCGAGCTGAACACGAAGCTTCGTTTTCGCCGTAATGCCCGAACGTGGGCGGACTTGTATTTCACAGCCCGGCGGAATCTCGAACGCCAAGCCCGTCGGCACGCGCACCGTTTCGCCCGGCTCGACAACTACGTCGGAGACGGCGACTAGGTCAAAGCCGCTATCCCCTTCGTGTGCATACTGCGGCAGCACTGCATCCGTGTGCAGTCGTTTTACTTTTAGATTCATCGCTTTTCCTCCTTATTTTTCGCGTAATAAAGTAGCTCCGTAATTTCAGCAATAGCGTGCATAAATCCGCTCATTGTTTCGCCTCCAATTCTCGGACTAAATCGTTATATTCTCCGATCCAATCGGCAGGCACCGCCCTGCCCGCCCTAATATAGCGTTTAATAGCCTCGCTTAAATCGTCCCTTCGCGCTTCTAGCCAGAACTTTCGCGGCATAACTCCGATAGGTGGCTTCGTCATATATTCGCATCCTTTGCTACGAGCTCAATCGCCTGCTGTTCCGTAAAGCCTTCCGCGATTAATTGCGTGTAGTATTCGCGAGCCACTTGCGCTTTTATCGCCATATATTCAAGCATTATCGGTAAGTTGCCTCGCAATTCTAGCAAGCTTTTCTCAAGGTCGGACATTCCTTTATTGCCTCCGTTTAGTGATACTAGGTTCATATCCCCGCCTCCTTTTCGCCTATAATCCACATTTCAATTGCACGTTACAGTTATCGCAAGTATTACATCCACCCGCATCAATAATCGTACCTGCGCGACACACTGGGCAAGTATTTCCGATTTCACTTCCGACCACCAGCTTGTCTGACTCCGCCTTCGTCTCTTCGTTACTTAACGTAAGCACCTGTGTATCGCGTGAGCCGTCGACGTAGACTGTACCGCCCTTTGCTCCACCCTTATACAAACGCTCGTATAGCGCTTCAACCTGCTCGACTGTAAATCCCTTCGGCGCGTTAACCGTCTTACTAATCGAGCTGTCAATCCAACGTTGTATTACGCACTGTACGTCCGCGTGCTGTTCCGGCGTTAATTCCATCGAGCTGACGAAATGAGGTGGTAAATTATCAATGTCCACGCCAAGCTCATCGACAATCGACGCATTAACTTCGATCATTTTGCCGAGACGTCCGCTTCGGTAATACTTGAAGGCGAAATACGGCTCTAAGCCCGTCGATACTCCGACCAATGTGCCGGTGCTTCCTGTAGGTGCGACCGTTAGTAAGTGTGAGTTACGAATTCCATGTTTCAAGATGTCCTTTCGAATATCCGTTGGCATATTTAGCATAAATCCACTATGAATAAATTTGTGTGCGTCATTTCCGTCCTTTAGAAAAGGAAAACTTCCTTTCTCTTTCGCTAGTTCGATAGATTGGCGATACGCTTCTGTCGCGATAGTTTCGAATACCTTATCGATTAGTTCGTTGCCTTCCGCCGAGCCGTAAATCTTTTCGCAATAGATTAGTAGATCGTGCAGCCCCATTACGCCGAGCCCTAGCCTACGCTCGCCTTTCGCTTGTCGTGTATTCTCTTCGAGGAAATAAGGCGTTGCATCAATTACGTTGTCCATCATGCGGACGCCTATCTGCACAGTTCGTTTTAAGCGCTCGAAGTCTACTACTTTCGCCTGCGTATCGACCATGTTCGCGAGATTAATAGCTGCGAGATTGCAGACGCTGTATGGTGCGAGTGGTTGCTCCGTTTACTCGCTCTCGTATTTCTACGAGGATTGGACTGTCGCATCTCTTTCGAGCCGAATCGCTCAGTCTCTCACGCTGGCATTACCCTTGCGCCCTGTTGCCTTCGCCTTTACGCGTTAAGGTTCCAAGTCAATTAGATTCGGTTTTTAACGTGAGGCAAGCCATTTACCACACGGATTAGTAGCGACGACTTGCTGACCGTAAGCCTTAGCGTTCGTCATATCGTTAGCGTTGTCGATAAAGAAGATGCCGGGCTCGGCGCTATATGTCGCGCAAATATTAATCAATTTCCACAGTTCTTTCGCCTTAATCGTACGGTATGTTTTAACCGCGAAACCCAACTTTTCCCATTCGCGAACATCGCCTTTTTCGTGCCAATGATCGTCGTATAGCGCCATGTCATATTCGCTATAATTTTCGACGTCAGGGAAACGTAGCGCATAGTCCGCATCAGCTTCAACAGCTTCCATGAAATCTTTCGTTATCGCGACAGAGATGTTAGCGCCGGAAAGAAATTCGGGATTGTGTACGGAATACGTGCCGCCGTCTTTCAGCTTTTGTTTCGCGTACTCATAAGATTTGATGTCTCGGCTTGTTACCGTATTACCTAATGTACCAACTTCATAATCGTAAAAACTGATTATATCCTCGAATACGGCGCTCTCATCCTCGCTCAACGGCGTAAATTTCAGCTTGGCTTGCGCAAGGCTTCGAATCTGCTCATCGTTAGTTGTCGCGATAAGATGGCGTAAGATATTCGGATTCTGCATTTTCGAAATGATGAACTCGATAATGTCCGGATGCCAATCGGCGAGCATAATCATCTGTGCTCCCCTGCGCGAACCCCCCTGAGAAACTAGGTGCGTAAGTTCCGATAAATCATGCAACCACGAGATAGAGCCACTCGACTTACCGTTTACTCCGCGCGCTAGTGCGTGCCTTGGTCGGAGCGTTGAACCGTTCGTCCCTACGCCTCCTCCTCGCGACATAATTTCCATAACTTTATTGCGATGCTCTCCTATACCGCCGCGCGAATCGTGCGGAAATGGCATTACGTAACAATTGTAGAAAGTCACGTTTGTTTCCGAACCTGCTCCGTAAAGTACCCGTCCTGCTGGAACGAAATCCATTGACGCAAGAGCTTCGTAAAACTCATCGAATACTTGACGTCGCTTGCCTTCGTCTGCTTCAACAGCTGCGAGCCCTTTCGCATTACGTAGCGCAATTTGTTCGTAGAAAATTTCGAGGGGCTTGTCGATAAGGTCTAGTGCGACATAATTTATTGAGCCATCGTCATTCCGTAGTATCTCGCCCTCTTCGTCGTAGAGCGATACTATTCCGTCCTCCTCAAACGTTCCGATATAACATACTTCGCGCTTAGGAAACTGCGGATCGGGTTTTACCGTCGCGATTACTAAATCGTCAGCTTCTAACGTTCTCTTTTCCGTGTCCTTGAACGCGTAACGGTCGAGCATGACTAAACGAGCCACGCCCTCCATTCGCTTATTCATATCCGCAGTAATCGGAAATACTTGCGGAAATTGCGCAATGTCTTCGTTTAACCGCTCTATATTAATTTGCGTCATTCAATCGTCTCCTTTCGCTATCTTACGCAAATATCGAATATCGTTCAAAATGGCGAGCCGTTCCGCCTGTAGTTCCTTTTCGCGCTGCTGATACTTGATAATGTCGCGCTCAACCTCGAGCAAATCCCGTTGGCGGTCGGCTAGTAGCTTGCGCGCTGTGTCGGCGGGCGTCATTCTAAATCAACCGTATATTCTGTCGTAACTGTATTTTTAGGCACGTAGAACTCGTACGATTCTTCGCCGGAATACTCTCCGTACATAAATCTCGCGAAGGCAGAATCATAGCGATGTTTATACTCTTTAACGTACGGTTGCGCAATTTCCAACTCTTGCATCCGCGAATCCTCGACCGGCGCTTTCTCTATACTTTTAAATCCCTTTTTATCTTCCGTAACAAAATAATAGTATTGTTCTTCGTCAACGGTACCGAAACCCAACGAGAAATTTCCGCCAATATCTGAATTATCTTTTATCGCGTATATTGAAGTTTTTGTTGGGTCGGCCTGTGATGTGTCCGCTACTAATGCTGGTAAAAATACGAAAAAGGTAGAAAATGTTGCGATCATAATACTTATAGCAAAACAGGCTAGAAACTCCGAAAATGTCTCTGCGTATATTTCCTTTATCCAGTAAATCAGAGCCAAAACAAAAACTATTCCTGCAACGATAAACGTACCCATCTACTTCGCCTCCTTCTTAACGTCTACACGCGTCTTAAAGAACCCGCCAATGATTCCGATAGTTCCCGTAATCTGTGGCAGTGAGCCTTCCGCGAAACGATCCGTTCCAAACAGCAAATTAAGTCCGTCCGTTACGTAACTTCCCGCGACCAATTCGAGCACCCATCCGATGAACATTCCGGAAAGTAAGCCGACAAGTGGGTACGCGAACAATAGTGCGATAAAGCCCGTTAATATGCCGATGCCTGCGAATAATTGTTTCATTTAACCACCTCCTTAATCGTCACGAATTTATTATTAAATCGTTCGTAACCAACTCCGTAATACTCTTCGTAAGTCTGCGGAGAATTTCCGTTATAGTGGGACACAAATACCGTCTTATTTTCGCGTGCTTCCGTTCTGCGTTCTTTTCTCGATTTCATCATTCCGATTCCTCCTTAATAATTCCCGCGTTAATTAAATACGCCAGTCCCACCGCACAAGCGTCGCTTTCGTCATCGACCGTAAAATCGCCCTCGTAGCCCGTCCACTTTCGCACGGCTTCCGCCACTTCGTCCTTGTCCGCGATACCCTTGCCGACAACCAACAACTTCACTTGCGACTGTGGCACGCCCAACAACGTTTTCTTGCGTCCGTTCTTTTGCGTGTACGTAAACTTGTCGAACTTGAAGCCGAACTTTTCGACCGCACGCTCGCAACCACTCCACGCAGCCATGACCGGATAATTTTGCGCGCTGGACTGTCCGTGGAAATCTTCGCGAGTTATTATATCGAAGCCCTTTTTCGCGTGCTTGGCGATGAACAGCGTCGCCCACGATTCGATGATTTCGGCGCGTAAGCCGTGAGTTTGCGTTTTGGCGTCGGTAGTTACGTATGACATATCGAGGATGGACGGTTTGCCGCGTGCAACTTCGATGATTGCGACGCCCGGCTGTGTCATGCTCGTGTCGAATGCTAGGATTCTCATATTAGTAAACCTCGAAGTCTTTCAGATAGCCTATCGCGCTCTCCTTTCAACTCTAATATTAACGGCTCAAGTCTTGTCGAATGTATACGCGTATCAAAATCGTCATATAAACGTTCAGACGCAATAGTTAATGCTTCTATCTGCTTGTTTAAAAAGTCTACTTTATCCGCTGCCTCCAATGCGTTCATCAAACCGCCTCCTCCGTCATCTTTTCGCGAACCTCTCTTATAAACTCGTAAGCTTCGAAATAGCCATCCTTTTTCCATTGTGGCAAGCCCGACCGCATCGCTTGTTGTGCTGTACGTTTGACTTGCGCAAACTCATCGTCAGACAGGCTTTCGGCGCACGCCGTCTTGAAACCGTTGAATGTCCAACGCGACAAATCGAGCGACGGCGGCTCATTTGCGTTAATCGCCTTTGTTATTTCCGCAAAATTGTCGAGCAATTCCTCACGATCAGCGTCCGTTATTTCGAAGCCGAACGCGCGAATGTCCGGTGTCGCTTCGTATTCCTCGTCCGTCATGACCCACGCCTTTTTCGCCGCGTTAACGTAAAGAATAATGTAGTAATCGACGTCGTACATAATCGAGTAGGCTACGCATTGTTTGCGATGACCTTCCTCCGCTTCCTTGAACGAGTAAAGCGACGTCTTAGCCGGCGTGCTCTGCTTCGATTTGATTTCGAGCCCGACGCGTAAGATTTCGCCGTCAGCCGTTATATATTCCAATATGCCGTCGCAAGTCCCGTACAAGTAAAACCGCTGCCCGTTGTGCATAATTTCGTGATTCTTTTTCGCGAAGTCTTCGAAAACAGGCGTGCCGTCATCGTTTCGCTCGAATCGGAAAGGGCAGCCGTCCAAGTTGCGTTCCATTGCGAGCACGGTTCGTTGGATAACGTCGCCAATCGCCGTCCCTATTTCCTGCCAGCGCCCTTGATGCGGTTGCTTAGCGAATACGTCCTTCTTGGCGCGCTTAGCTTTCATGTATAGTTCGCGAGGACAGGCTTTCGAGCTACTCGGCGAAAAGTACGGGCGCTTGGGCCATACTTGCGGAGGGTTCGCGTACCATTTGTGTATCATCGTGTCAAGTTCGTTGTCCCAACATTCGGGCTGCGAGTACCATCGGTCGAGTTCTTGCGTGAATTG
Source organism: Bacillus sp. JJ722 (assembly GCF_036963345.1). NCBI lineage: Bacteria > Bacillati > Bacillota > Bacilli > Caryophanales > Bacillaceae > Bacillus > Bacillus sp. JJ722. The sequence continues at coordinate 62,125 of NZ_JBALMO010000042.1, read as the reverse complement.
TTGCGCTATTGCTTCGATGTTTACCGTCATTAAATCGCCACCCAACTTGTAACAGTAATTTCGCGTTTCTCTACTTCGTCAATATCCGCGTCACCGTAATCGTTATAGTGCCAATCAGTAAATGGCGATCCTGAGCGAGTTACATACGAGCGATAATGCTTCTTTCCGTCTGTAAAAATTAATCCAGCGCTTTGGTATTTTCCATCCTGCTCAAAATCGCCCTCTTCGACCGTAGTTAATTTAACACCTTCAACTTCGATTTCCTCTTCAAAATACAATTCAATTACTTGTTTTTGAGTTAACTTCATTCCGCTTCCTCCCCTGCCAGTTCGCCTCTACGAATCTGACTCTTTTTTCATAGTCGCCCACCCTCTCAATGACAGTCGGACCTTCGATAAATTCGTCTACCGACATCCCGTCGCCCCATCTTCTCATTACTTCGATGTCCGTACCGTTAGGAACTACGACGCCCCAACGATATGAATTGACCATAATATCGCGAATGTCTTTGGCTTCTTCTCGCGTAAAGTCCTCAGGCACTTCGAAGAGTAATTCGTCATGAACCGATCCCCACAACGACCAGCCTTCCTTTTTCGCGCAATATTCCGCTGCTTTAATCATGGTGACTTTCGTCTGTATTGACGACGAACCTTGTACGCGAGCATTCGTCGCCTGCCTTAGCGCACGGTTTATCTTCGAATTATGCTTACGCGATTCCTCGTACTTCGGATCGTTCCATTTTCCGTAAGGTATCTGCTTTCGCTTTAGTTTCGCGTCAGGCAAACGACGCTTTCTCGCCTGCTTATCCGCCCATACGTAGCCGGACTTCTGAACGAATTGCTCATTTTGCGCTAACCATGCGGACAACTTCGGCATACTTCCGAAAATATCTTTCTTGAACTGAGTTGCTTCCGGCTTCTTAACGCCGAGCATTTCTGCCAACGAAAAGTCAGACATTCCGTATAGTGTCGCCAACCATACGACCTTCATTTGCTTACGTTCCTTCGTATCGCTACCGTCCGGATTCTTGTGAACATCGTCGTATGGACGTTTATAGAAGGTCGCCGCCATTGACGCATACGGATCACGACCCATTAGAAAAGCTTCGATTAGAACGGGCTCTTCGGACAGATACGCAACACATCGAATCTCCTGCGCCTTAAAATCCGCACCAACTAGGACTTTACCCGGCGGCGCTACGAACATTGGTCGAGCTTCCTGCGGTTGATTTTGCGCGTTAAAGCCTTGACCGCTCGTATCTTCCTCGTCCTTGCCGGAGCTAAATCGCCCAGTAACGGTGCCCATCGGATTAAATCGCGAATGCCATCGTTTGGTTGTCGGATTTTGCTTCGTCGGTAGCGCGTCAATATAGGTACCGCTTAGTTTCGTTATGTTTTTATATTCCAAGTATTTCGCGATAACCTCGTGCTCGCCCTTGAGGGGCTTAAGCGTCCGTTTGTCCATACTAGCCAAGCTAACACCAATTGCCTGCGAAAGTGCGGGCTTCATTTGTTGCGGAGAATTGAGATTGATAGGTTCGTCGGAATCCTGAAACGGAGCCAATGTCGTAACAACATCCGCCTTCAACTCCTCCGCGCGTCTGTTCAACTTCTCTCCATACTCTTTTGCGAAATCCAAATCAAGTATATAGCCGTTTGCTTCCATATCTACAATTACGCTGAGCAACGGGACTTCGACCGTTTGGAAGTATTCGAAAATCGTCGGCATCTTCTGCATATGGCGTAGCTGAAACTGGTATAATTGCCAAGTCAAATCCGTATCTTTGGACGCGTATACAAGCGCAATATCGAGTGGAATCTCCTTAAATTGCGCATTCTTTCCGAAAAGCTCGTCGAACGTGTCCGACTCAACTCCTAGATACTTTGGCGCAAGAGTTTTCAGTTTATAGTTGCCCGCCTTCTCGCCTTCCCTTTTCTCCGCCTCATTTTCGTTTAATAAATGCATCGCAATTTGGGTATCCCATGCCGTTCCGATTAGGTCTACGCCATGCCTTCTGAACATCGCAATATCGAATATCGCGTTATGAAAAACCTTGCCGATGCTTTCGTCAATTAATATCGGACGGAGCCCTTCAAGCGCATATTCTCGCGATAATTGCTCACCAACTTCGTGCGCTACCGGTATATAGACGTGCTTATCCGCGTTAGGAAGAGTAAGCGAGACGCCCACGATTACATCGCTATAGACGTCTACGCCTGTAGTTTCCGTATCGACTGCGATAATAGGTTCGTTAGCTAGTTGCGCTAATAGTTCGCCGAATTGCCGTTCGGTCGTTATTAGCTCGTAGTTGTCAGGCGTATTCGCGACAAGCTCCGCCAGCTTTTCCTCGCGTTGCTGTTCCGCTAGCTCACGCCACAAACGCATTGCTTCCGCCTTGCTAAACCCTTTCGCGGCAGACTCGGGGGCTCTGCCTATCAGCCCCGAATCCATTGCCACTTTAACTTCGCGCAGCCGCGCTTGATCCGACTCGCTATTCTTCATCGCCAAGATGCGCGTCCAAGCGTCCGCCATCGTTTCCGTCGCCTTTGTCTTGCGCTCGGCCGCCTTTTTTAAGCGTTCGTCGTTCGCTGGCTTTGGCGCCAAGTTTAGTCGTAATTCCAAGCCACTCACTCCTTTCGTGCCTTTCCTCGCTACAAATCCACGCGCTGTACGTTAAGCTTGCGATACTCTTCCGCCGACACTTCGCTCGCTTGCGCCCACCAATCGTAATAGCAACTCAGCCCGCAGAAGTGTTGGTCGCGATGCTCGTCGTAAAGGGCGGACTTGCCTTCGTGCAGCTCGGCTTGACAGGTGGAGTTAGCGCAGATTGCCGAAACTTTACTTGTCAAAGCGCGCCTCGACTGGCGTGATTAGTTCTACGTCACTTGTATGGTCTCTTACAATCCCGTTTGCCTTTACGCCAAATTCTCGTTTAATAGGAAAATGTTCTCCGCTAACCAATTCTCCGACAGTCCCCACTTCGTGACCGCCGTAGCTAGCATTCACGCGCACAATATCGCCCTTCTTGAACTCGTTAGGCTTGCGTCCAATTTTCGCCCATTTCGCTTCGAGTTCGGCTTCTTCTGCGCTGATTTTTTCGATATTCTTCGCCGCGATATAACCGCTTCCGCCGATTGTGATACGGTCAACACCAAAATCGAAAACGCTAGAAGCAGCGTTCGGCTTAATCTTATTTATCTTTACGATATGACCGACCCTGTGCTCGTGATTTTCGTAAATAACGAGCGCATAATCGCCAACCTCGAACGATGCTTTGTGTGCTTCCGCTTTAGCTTGCGCCACTTCTACGTCGGTTGCGCGAACTAAGTCACTTTCTACGAATCCCCTATTTTTGCTTGTTAGCACATCTTCCGCTTCATATTTTTGTCTTAGGTCGCTAACCTTTTTGACTTTTACTATAGTACCGATTTTCATTCTGTGGCTATTATATTCACGCGAATAGTTATCACCGACTACCTTCGCATAATCTCCGACTTTTAACGGCTCCGGAGCTGGATTCGCTTCCTCTTCGCACAGGGTATAAACTTCGAAACTATCGTCGTTAGTATCATATCCGTCACCATCTTCGTCAATAATTTGAGGATCGCCGTAGCTGTCAAATTCCATAATTTTGTAGTATTTGTCCGCGATAATATAGTCGCCTTTGGATTTCGCAAATATAACGAAATCGCCAACCTTGCCCGCGTCAATAGCAATTCTGCGATACGCTGGCTTCGCTTCGCTGACCGGCGCGTAAACTTTGACGCTTTGTTCCGTGCGTCCTACATCTTCGCGATACACTAGTATATTATCGTAATCGTTATCTTCGAAATATAAATTTTCACCAACTGGTCCGTACGTTTTGCCGTTTGTGACATAAGGACGATTACTTTCCGTAAACACAACGACGTCGCCCGCCTGTGCTTTGCGCGAAACTAGCGTGTACTTGGCGCCTTTGTGCGTGATTGTTTCCGTCGGCTCTACAATCAGCTCAACTTCGATATCTCGAATTGGACGATCGTTTTCCTCAACGAAAAATCTCACATCATGGTCAGGGTCGACTGACTTAATCGTTAACGTGTCGCCATTAGCATATTTACCTCGTGTTCCATAAGCGCGGACAACTTTTACTTTATCGCCTTCCTTCGGACGTCTTACTCTGTCGTAAGGAGTAGATTTGAGTTCTCCGGTAACAGGCGTGCTCACCTTTTCCGCGATTGCTTCGACCTTTGCTTCGAGTTCATCAACACGTGATTCTAGTGACGGATTAGCTGGCGTGCTGACTTTGCGGAATAACACCATAGACTTTGCACTGCTTGACGCGTCACAAACTTCGCCCGCAATGAAAATTAATGTGCTATCTTTGTGGAATAGAGGATGCTCTTCTTGATTTACGCGATAAAAAGCTCCGACCTTCTGGCTTCCCCAAGCCTTAACTACTTGGGCAATATCATTTTTCTGCGCCTTCCCACCAACCTTCGCATATTCCGCGCCATCATACGAAACCTTCGTAATTTCGCCGTTTACCATATCGATTGTTTTAACACCGTTTAATTTAGCCATTAACTCATCGCTCCATTTCGATTAATTTATTAAATTTAAGCCGTTAACTCAATCCATCGCTTGCTTGCGCTTGCTTCCGTTGCCCAATACTCGCCTTTTCCTTCACACTCGAACATAAACGCCCTATTTCCGTCCACTGCTACAATGAAATCACATTCGCTGGGACTATAAGGTTGACCGTTACCTTTTCGCGCAAACACTACAAGCGCATCGTTGCGATCAGGTCGGATATGAAGCGTCTTAACTTGTATGCGATATATTTCGCTATTAGCAGGGTCTCGCGCTAGTAGGTCGTAAACCTCTTTTACAATCGGAAACGAAACTTCGTAGTTAAGTCCTTCCATTAGCGCTTTAGCAGCCGTAAGTTCAGATACGGCGCCAGTTATCTGCGTATAATGACCCATTATTTCGCCTCCAATCCAGCGTTTAGAATGAATACCACCGAATTTAGCATCGCCAAACCAATAAGGACGCTAGACGGCTCGTAGTCTGTTAGTATGAATAGCGCGAGTAATATCGCCCATACAGCGCTAGTTGCGAAATATACTACCTTCTTCATCAAAACACCTCCTTAAAAGTTTTTCGTCGGGTCGTCCGCCTGTTCGCCCTCACTCGCGCCAATGCTCAGCCCAATCAGCGAAATATCGAAGCCAGCCGCGACCAAGTTTTCGATTTGCTGCTTTTCGTCAGCTTCGAACAACAAGCCGTCGTACAGTTTCATATCGAACTCCTTGCCGTCAAACTTCGCAAAGTTTTCGCGTTCCTTGGCATCTAAGTCCTCGTCCATATCGATGATTGGCGATAAGCTGACAACCGTCGATGTTCCGCTACCTTCTTTCGAGAGTTCAAACGCCAGCCTGCCGAGCTTCTTCTCCTGCTTCTTAATAACCGCGTGCACGCCCTGCGCCTGCTTCTTCGAAAGGTCGACGATGATCGGCTCGCCCGTCGTTAAGTCGATAAACCCTAGCGCAAATCTTTCCTTTGCGCGATATTTCGATGCTTCCGTCTTGTAGTCCTCGGCTTGCGCGACATTGCCCGCATCTTCCGCTTTCTTTTTCAAGTCCGCGTAATAGTTGCTTGCCAAATCCCATGGCGTAAAGTTTGACTCTGCGAACCCTTTCGCATTACGTACGCTTGGATTCTGCGCGACAAACGAATTGACTTTCTTAAAAATGCCGTAGCTGTAAAATCGGATTAAGTCCGCTACGCCTAGTACGCGCACCTTGTACGTTGTGCCCGTTTTGAACGAAGCGAATTCCGTATTGTTGCCGCCTCCCTCGTTCGTCTGGTTTAGCGCGTCAAGTGCGTCTGCTCCCGCTGCGTATTGTGCCATTTACACATCGCTCCTTTTCGTTTCTTTAGTTCGTGCGTCGGAATATTTCCCCACGCCCGCTAGCGATTACCAAGCCTATGTTAGTCCGCGACCTCTTTCGAGTACAGACGATATAAACTTCGCTTGATAACCGCTAGCCGACGCAGGTCGACGCTAACGTTGCGCAATCCCTTCGCTTTCACTGTCCGCAAATTGGTAGCAGTCAGTTAATCGCGAAAGGGCGTTAGTCGCCGCCGATTGTCAGCTTTTCTAAAACCGGTCTTCCAAACCCTTCGCTCAGTCCGGTTGTTTGTGGCACGTTGCGGTCGCGCCGACAGCGTTTTTGGCGGTACGGGATTAACCGCAAAGTCTTCCGTACGGGTTTTTATTTTAGGCAACGGGCAGGCATTTCGCTCAGACACCGTTTGTGAACACGCCCGTCGTAAAACTCGAAATAGCTAGCCGAAACGTTGACAGCGTTTAATTCAGCGTATCAACGCGACACGTCTTGGTTGCGTACTGCACACCTACCTAACGACTGCCTTCGAGTTCTCCGGCGGACGGGCGAATTGTCCCGCTACCTTTTCGCCATCTTATCGCGCAAAAGTCCGTAGGAAACCGAGGCTAGCGCGAGCAGTCCGAACGATACTACAATCCATCCGCAAATTGTTGATAGCGTCATTGTTGCTCCGCCCCTTTCACTTGCCCGTAGAACGCGACATACTGTGCGATGATTTTGCGGCGCTTGATTTCCGCCAAGTCTACTACTTTTGACATTCGGCAGCACCTCCGCAAGTTTCCGCGATTAAGTAGCCTGTTGATTGCATTTTCATCGCATTATAGTCATCTTTCTTTCGCTCTATTTCGCGTCGATATGATTGCAACTCGTCATTATACGTGTCTAGCTTTTCTATAAGCTTCTTTTTAACAACGGGCGACTTCGCTTTCAGTAGATTAAGTTGGACCGTAGCCCTCTCCAAGTCTATCTCCGCGATTTTCAAGGCTGATTCTTTCTCTAATTTCGCTAACTCTCGTCCAGATTTCGCAAGTTCCTTACGAACTAAATCCGAAATTTTATTGCCGAAAGGCAAATCGACCGCTTTTATAATTGTAATAATCTCGTCATCTTGAACGATAATTCGCTTACCTTTATGGTCATATACTTCTTGCTTACCATGTGTACCTATTAATCTCGCGTTAACCATAAGCTGATTAAACCACGATTCAGCTTGTTCGGAATAAATTCCGAACCTTAATAATGCGCGATCAACTGCATGAGGTCTTGGTTTGTAGTGCTTCATCCGAGTCGCACCGCCTTAATCGGATAATGTTGCGCTGGCGCTCCGTTTTCCAGACGAATCGGATCGTGTGTAATACGTGCAAGTTTTCGTTCCAATGACGTTTGAACTCCGTAATTTGTGGAAAGTATATTTCGCATGATAAACAACTCCTCTAAACTTGATATTTTGTCGAAATTTGCGTATTATATTGAAGTACTATTATAGTAATCAATACGCAACTTGCGTATACTATAAGTAGGGACGTAAGACTCAATGCTTAAGAGCCTTACGCGCCCTAAATTAAAGCGCAACTAAATAGTCGTGATAATCACCGTACTGTTTAGTATTAAATTTCGCTCCCAGGCGATTTAATGCGCGCGTAACTTTCGAATGGTGATACCCTAGTTCCTTTGCGATTGCCGTCGCGGTAGGTTTCGGATGTGAAAGGAACGCTTCAACGATTCGTTTTGTTGTAGAATCCGCACCGTTCAGAAGAGAGTCGATCAATGCCAGTTGATCGGCTTTTTTCTTTGCGATGATTGTTGCTTCGAGATTAAAGTCGGAAGCTATTTCGAACTGTGAGGTGCCAGCCTCGTCGTCCGTTTTTGCCTCGTAAACTTCTAATTGTTTTCGTCTCGATATTTTCCGAAGTAAAGACTTATATCGATTCGTAAGCTTAACTTGTAGTAATTTTACGAAGTCGCCGCCGTCCTTTTCTACGTCATCTAGCGTGTTTAGAAGCATTTCGTCGAATAGTTCGAATATGTCGTGCAATCCTGCCATACTTGTCGTTGTGCCCCAACGCATTAGGCGCGATTTGAATTGCTGCAATGTAGCCTTGTACATTTTTTCGAAATTCCATTCTGACTTATCTTCTAAAAACAAATCTACGAGTTTATTAATATTTTCTTTTTCAACCAAATTCACTTGTTATCTCCTCCTATACTTTGTATGTCGCACGAGTTTTTATTTTCGCGCACATATTTAAAAAATTTATTTTTCATATGGTAAATATATCATATAGGCATGGAAATATTATGAAAGTAAACGTATTCTTCATTTGTACTTTTTGTTTACTTTTATAAACATAAAAAAAGCGACCCAGTAATTGAGTCGCGAACCCTAAAACGTATTTAAAATCAACCGCCAGGCTTTATGCCATAAGTGATAGTATTGCCTCCCTGTTTTGTATCCTCTGCCTTAACATCAGGCACAAATGCCGTTCCAGTTAATAAAGCTACTGTCAAAGTCGTCAAGATAATTTTCTTCATCCACAACATCTCCCTTTTTCGAAATTTTTAATTTTAATAGCCGTTGCACCACAAAAGAATTCTCTCCGCGTTTCGCAAGTTCATTGACCGCTAGACTTGAGAAGAGTAAGTTAAAACTATTCAAAAAATTCTCAAAACAATCATATATGGCTTCTACCGATCCGTTGTCTATAGCGCTAAATAGTTGCGCAAAATCCTCATCCCCTCCCTGTAGCAGTTCTTCCTCTACTTTTTTAAGGGTCGCGACTTTCCTATATCCTTCGTATGTTAGTAAGTTTGGGTTGGCATCAGGATCCAACTTTATGTTTAAATATAGTTTCGCGAAATCCAAATTTAGCCTAGCTTCTCTCTCTATTTCGGCATCGACCGTTTTGGCTATGTCGTAGCTTTCTTGAAGATGCATTAAGCATTCCTGACTATCTTCGAGTAAGTACGTCATCCCTATTATGTATGTCGCATCAGAAATAGTTTTCGCGCAAATATTCGTATTTTTTACTAAAGACGCGTATTTTCGAGCTTCTTTTAGATTGTTTAGGTGAAGGTGTACAGGCATCATTACCTCAAAATATCTGTAATAAAGACAATCTCTGAGAAACGATTCCTTTTTATCTAAAATATAAATATTCTGGTAAATGTTGTTAGATTCCTCTAACATATGTAAAAACTCTTTTTTAAAGTAAAGACTGTAGCATTTTAAAATATTTACTAAAACCTTTAAGGGCTTGTCCTTTAGACTTTTAAAGTTATTGACTTCGTTGTATATATCTTTTCCTGAAATTTCGTTTTTCATATATTTTAGAATCAAGGTGTAAACCTTAACATATTCACCAATAATTCCCGTTTCTTTTGAATTTTTTGCTATAATATTACTGAGGAGTGAAATATTTCTAGTTATTGCTGCATATTCAAATGAGTGCTTAATATTAGTTACTGATATTAAACTTAAGCACCATTGAGAGATTTTTTCATGAGGGTTGTTAGGTGCAATAATATGTGCGATCTTTAATAATATTTTAAAGGACAATGAACCTCTTTCTTTGCAGTTATTCAAATCTTGTCTATTGCACCCCACTAATTTCGCGACAGATGAATAAGTATAAAGTTCGCTATCTTCAATATATTGGTAGATTTCGTTAAAAACTATTTCCATAATGTCACCTCATAGTAAATTTTTACTACATTTTTTTCATAAAATTGGTATAATTAAAGTGTATAACTTATGTGTAGTTTTGTAAACATCTAAGTGTACATTTCTACACTTTTACAAGGAGAGAAAATTATGATCGATTTTTCGCCACTTCATGAAACGTTAAAAAGAAAGGATATGAAAATATCCGATTTAAGAGGTATAATTGGTAGTTCAAAAACAGTCACAAGAATTAATCAAAATAAATCTGTTAGACTAGATACCGTAGATAAACTTTGTGTATATTTAGATGTCCCTATTCAAGATGTTGTTAGAATAACTAAGGAAAGATGATTTAATAGGAGGCGGTCAACACGCTAAAAGTCGGGAGGTGCCTACTTCACGACTTACTTTCGGAACAGCATATGACGTTATCTGAACTATCAATTAAAGTCGGAATGTCTAAGCAGCAACTATCCGACTACGCCAATAACAGATTTAAGATGTCGCTAGTAAACGCTAAACGCATCGCACTCGCTCTAAACTGTCACATAGACGATCTGTACGAATGGCTTCCGAATAAGTAAAGTAGGCGAAAACAAAAAGGTAAGTAACGTTTTTCACGACTTACCTCCGACTAAGAGTACGTAGATTCACGTACTCCGAATTACAAATCGCCTCGTGTAAGGTCTGCCTCCCGCCTCTCACCAACGCTTCATTCGCGTCTTTAACCGCCGCTGGTACATACGCCTGCCTAACGCGCACGTACCCGACCATAGCCCGCTCAACCTCCGCCCTTAACTTCTCGCCCGCCGCATCGTTATCCGTCGCGATAATTAGCTCCTCGATCGGACTCCGCACCAACAAATCCCTTTTCGCGCTATTGAACGCAACGCCGCCGTTCGCCACCGCCGCATAGCCTGCAACCCGCCAGCTCATCGCATCTATTTCCGCCTCGCACAGCACGACCGTCCGCGCCCGCTCCCGATAGATCGCGTCCAGCCCCCAGAGCAAGTCCCGCAAACTAGCGCCGCCCCGTTCGTACCAAAATTGCTTACCTCGCTTTGACCGATACTTTATCGCGAGCAACTTACCGTCAGCCCCACGCCACGGAATTACAATATGGTTGCCGCCATCGAGAACGCCCATTTGCCGCTGAACGTCCGCTGTAATTCCGCGTTGCAGTAAATATTCGGAGGGCTCGGTGCTATACTTCGCCAGTATCGAATCTTTCAGCGCCTGCCTTTTTCGCGAAAGCTTTAGCTTAGGTGCGCGCAACTTGAGGACGCCGCCGGTACTAATTACGCCATATGTCGCGAGTAAATAATCTTCAGCTTCTTCGTAGCTTTCATTGCGCAGATATGCCAGTAACTGCGCGAAATTGCCTTTCGACCAAGCTTCATCATAGGCGCCACTATCATGCCAGACGCCCGCATTATGGTCGTCGGTTGCTTCGAGCCGAACGAAAAAGCTCGGCGTGCGGTCGTCGCGAAAGGGGCTTGCTGCGAGCAACTTGTCGGAAGTCCAGCGCGCTCGGTGCCAATCGAAGTCGCGCAGCTCCGCTTCAACATCGACATCTATCGTTTGGTCGCGAATTGTCATAACGCCCACTGGAACACCTCCCTCACTCGCAAATTTCAACTTCCAGAATGTAACCTCGGGTCGTTAGTGTGTCTAGAAACCTCTCCGCACTCTTTTTGCAACTAAACGCTTTAGTAATTTTCGAAGTACCATACTGGACACTTACTTCTTTGAATACTAAGTACACCTTATCGTACATACGCCCGCCTCCTTAAAAGTTAAATTGCTTCGCAACAGCTTCTCCACTTCCCATCTCGCGAACAATGCCGACTTGCGGCACATATAGTATTTCCGCTGACTGCCCTTCGCCGCCGTCGCGCCCTTTATTCAGTCCGATAAGCCCGCGCTTCTGCTTATAATCCGTGTCTACCGCGATAAGCAAATACGCATCCTGCAATAGTTGTTTTGTTTTCGCGACATCTTTACGTTGAGGCAATTCTAGTTCACGTTCGCCCTCTTCATCCTCCGACGTATTAGTTTCATCCGCCTGCGTAATCGCGAAAATAACCGTTTGTGTACGCCCCGCCAACTTACGAAGTTTCTGCGAAGTATTTGCCGCATCGCCGCCAGTCGTTTTTGACGTATTCTTTTCGTAATCGATATAGTAAAATGGATCGACCACAACTACGTCTGCCTTTGTCGTGAGAATATCGGCTTCGAGCGCCTTTAGGCTTCGGTTGTTAAAATCGTCATCATCTACGCCACGGACGATAATATTGCCGGCAATCGTTTCGTTAAGCTCTTGCACAAACGCGCGAAAGGATCTTTCGAACTCTTCCGATAGTTTTCCGTAACGTAGCTCGGTCGAATCGAAGCCCGCCGCCATATCTATGCCTTCCATGTTCGCGACTGTAATACCTTGGCGCGCCGATAGACTTACGTAGATTCGTACTAGTACCTCGAACCATCCCATCTCCATCGCCCATATGAGAACGTTTGCGCCTTGGCACGCAGCTTCGAGCGCTTCTTCTAGCGTAAAGACTGACTTACCGCGACCAGACTTTCCGTAGACTGTATAAACGTTTGAAGATACGTAGCCGCCGACCGCCTTATTAATGAACGGAAACTTCGACTTCCATATGCGGAAAGATTCGCCGGACTTACGGCGCTCATATTCGTCCAGGAACTTTTCACCTTCCGCCTTAACATCCGTCCCCACACGAGAACGAGTGTTCGTACTTATTTTAATCTTTTCTAGCTCCGAAATCAAGTCGAGGGTTAACATATTTCCGTCATCAGATTCGTTAAATTTTCTTGTAAATTCTCCCGTAATGTGCTTCATCAATTCTACTTTCGCCGAATAGCTCTTTACTTTTCGCGCCAGGAACTCGTAGCTGTCCGCGACCTGTGGCATATACGTAAAGCCTTCGCACTCTGCCGTCACTGTTGCGTAGCTTGGCGCCTGCCCCCGATTCTGTTCCGCGTAATCGACGATAAATTTATACGTCTCGCGTTCACCGTCGGTCGTGAAATGGTTTTCGTCGATGCTGAATCGCTTAAAGGCAGCCGGATCGTTGGCGTCAATTACCTTCGATAGTAGTAGTTGTCCGTATTCCATGCGCTAGACCTCCTCCGCCAATCTCTTCAATTCCGCCTCAACTTTCGTTATCTGTTCGCGATAAGTAGCATCGCCTGTTTTATCGAACATCTTACGATTCCAGTTCGCAATATCTAGCAAGTTGTCGATTTTAGCTTCGCGCTCACGTCGCTCCTTGTCGCGTTTGATGCGTAGCTCGTTCGCTGTCGGTTGCTTTGGCGCGCTTCCTCCGAAGAACATTTCGAACATTTACTTCGCCTCCCTTTTTGTGTCTCATGTAATTTTCGTTAGGTTTTTTATATAAGACGTATCACAGAATCAATAATTCTCAACATTGTTTCTCTGTCTTTCTCAGGAATATCCAAGTTCAAGAAAATATGACTATGCAGCTTTGTAATAGCTTCATTTTGCTTTTTCGCAACAGATTTTAACCAATCCATTTCATCTTTTACTTGTACATTATGGTTGATTTTGCCCACCTATATCACCTCCACCAATAGTTCAGGATTTTCGTAGATGCTGCCTATGACTTCAATCTCATAAGCGAACATATGAAGTCCATCACCAAAATCAGTTGCTGCCCATCCAGCAAATGCATCATGCCAATATACTTTTCTAATTTCTCCATCAGGCCTTCTAACTAAATCCCCTTCATAAATCTCCTTACCGTTCTTATCTTTCAAGCCTGTGTATTGTACTGGAATTAAGTCTTCTCTTTTTTCGAATTCGTAAAAAGATTCACCGTCATACATTCCGACAACTTTTATTTGAGTGATTGAGCCATCAATTTCTAAAACGCAATCATCTCCTGTGTGCCACTCGGACTTTTCTTTGCCCCAAAGCCTAACTTTAATCTCTCTCATCTATCGTCGCCCCCTTTTCGATTGTCCAACGAAACTTAATTCCGCACATTGATCGCGCATCCTATCGTACAGCCTAGCGTCAAACACGCTCTCCATTTCAGCTAACGGCAAATTCGAAGTATATATCGTAGCCAAACCGTTCGCGCACCGGTGGTTAATTATCGCGTGCAAATCACCACGAAATGCCTCGGTTGCCGTCCGCACGCCTATATCATCGAGCACCGCGAAAGGAGCCGTCCTAGCCAGCGATTCCCTGCGATAATACTCCCGGCTGGCGCGCTCGCCTATGTCGCGTGGTATATTGCTGCGATTAAATTCGTTAAATAACGTCTGCCAGTTATTTACGTCCAAAAAGTAAGCCGGCATCTGCAACGGTTGCTGTCCGCGCTTCAACGCGCCTACGTAATGTTGCGCGATATATTCGTTTAGCAATGCCGCCGCAGTTGTCGTTTTGCCCGTGCCAGGCGACTCGCTATAAAGGTAAAGCGATTTGATTCGTTCGCCCCCTTCGTCAAACTGTCGCGAAAATGTCTTAATATAAGCGTCGACCATCTTGTAAACTTCCGCCTGTCCTTCGCGCGCTGGCGAATTGGCTACGCTAACTAGCCGATAGTCTGCCGGCAAGCCTGCCGCCTTGATACGTCCGCCGACGCCTATGAAATACTCGCACACTTGCGTACAGGACGTCGTGCCTGCGAAGTTGCATCGCGAAGCTAGTATGCAGTTTTTAGCGTGATTGTTGTTCGTCAATCTCCCATCGCCCCTTTCGTTCAGCTTCCGTCGTGCCACAGCACCTAAACATCGCCGCGTGCTCGCCCAACATTTTAGCCGCAAGCTCGGCGGGCGTATAGCGTTTGCCCGCGTTGCTGCTTGCGCGAATTGCTTCTAGTAACCTCATTTACGTTGTCTCCTTCCGTACCACCACATACTTACGCGCATTACTATGAAAGCGAAGGCCATGCCGAATAGCATTCCGAAAAGTAGCGTCAAAGTAAGAATCTGTCCTTCGGTCATCATTTAGTCACCTTTTCGCGTGAATCGTCGATGATAGGTAGTTTGATTGGGTCGTTTTTCAAAACCGCGTGTGCTGTACCGCCTACTGATGATTTATCTATTTCATCGTAAACTATTGTCAAATTGTCTTTGGTTTCTTTAACTGAATCAACGCGATAATTAATTTTACGATACCATCCGTCACTCTTCGGAAAAGTTATAACATCCCCTACGCGAACCTCCGTCGGATCCGGCGCGTTAAGATATTCGCTCGGCAACGGTAAGCCTAACGCTCGTCTAAGTGCGATTGCCTTTCCGATATGCGCGTTAAAGCAGTCGTTTGGCGCACACTTGGCGATGGATTTTGCGCGAATCTTTCCGCTATCACATCCTTTCAACAATGCGACAACTGTTCGCTTTTCAGGATTAACGATAAAGTCAGCGTCACACAACCACGGCATTGTCAAATTAGGGTCGGGTACTTTATAGTAGAACCCTGCGAAAGTGTTTGCTTTCAAGCCGTCAATGTCACGCTTTGCCTTCTCGACAATTTCATCGCGTTGCTGTTGTGGTGACAGAACTTTCGGCGCTGTTACATCCGATTTACCTACGCCAGCAAACTCCTTCAATAACTGAAAATCTACGTTCATACTTAACGAGCCAGCTTCGCATTTATATCCGCAACTTTCCAATTGCTCAACGATTTCCTTTAACGATTTCACTTTACTCATTTCCTCGCCTCCGTTTTCGTTAATTACTTCGTATTCTCTATCGTAAATTACAGCTTCAACCCCGTATATGTTCGCGCGAATACCGCCTTTATCGTAAAGCTTACTAACCACTCCCTCATCGCCGTTTTTATATTTACTACCCGAAAGAATCGCCTTCGTAATCAAAATACGCTCGCCCACTTTTGCAGGTCTTTTCTCTGTCTTGTATCTACGTTCGATTATTTCAAGTCCTCGCTCAGCGATTAGTAGGCGTTCACCACTAGCCGATTCAACCACATAAACAAGGTTATTAAATCTTCCGTGTTTCCCTCTCGCTAACACCTTTACTATTTCTCCTCTTAGACGACTACTAAGTTCATCTTTGTATTCACCGATAGCATCGCAATAACCAGCAGCCCTTGCGAATTCTGTGTACGTAGAATATGTCGCTCCCGGATGAATTAATTTCGCCGTAATCCCTTTTCCTACTAAATTTTCAACGTTAATCTTCGTCATCATTTCTCTCCCCTTTTCAATCGTTTTATTTCGACAAGCGCGTCGGCGTGCCTTCGCTTTACTTCGTCTAGTTTGTCACGCAACCTGTTCGTTGTGTCGATACGTTCCAAATGCGCCTTCTCTATCGCGAGTAATTGCCGATACCTTTCCGCGCTAATTGTGACTTGCGCGCCACCCTCTACAACCATTCCGCAATCTCCTCGATGTCCTGCGTTGGCACGGCTTGCGCCCGATTAGCTCGCGCCACTTCCGCCTGAGCCTTCGCAAAGTTACGATCCATGTACGAATACATGAACGTCCATGTCGGATAAGGAAACTCGGCTTTCGGCGTGTACTCGCGCCAACATAGCTCGATGAACTTTCGCAGCACCGCGTTGCCATACGTGCCTTGCGCTTGCTTGAGCATTCCACGTTCGCGCGCCCATCGCTGGTTTTTCGCTCCTTTTCCACCCGGCTGATATTCGACGCCGTACTTTTCGCGAGTTGTGTCCGTGATAAATGCGGTAAATGAAGCCACGTTCCAGCGCTCGATTGGTAGGTTACGCCAGTCTGACGATTTGATTTTCGTGCTGATTTTAGCCATCGAGATTCACTCCTTCAAGCGCACGGATTGCCCATGATTTAACGCTAACTACTACGTGCTCAGCGTCATATGCGTTAGACATATCTACGTTCGCAATCAACTAGTTTAATAGCGTTTCGTAACCGCTCAACCTCCGCCAACAGCTTCGGCACATCGCCGCGAGCATGGGCGATGAACTCTGCGTTTGCATTCTCTTCGTTAAAGGATAGTGCTACTTCTTCGTCTCCAACGGATGTTGTACCTTCGTTACATTTCGCGATATACCAGCCGTCATTATGATTCGCCTGTACTCCGCCATTATTTGTTGCACCTAACTTAGTAAATACGTCCGTACCGTTACAGACTTCCCACGGACCTTTCGTAGCCTTCTCCGCTCGCTTGCGGATCGCTTCGAGTTCTGCTTGCGTTAATTTACTCATTCGCACTCACCGTCCCATTCGTTGAATTTCGCGACTCCTTGCGCTTTTCGCTTTTCGTGCAATAGTTTTGCTGCGTTCTTAGATTCATAAGCGTAAACTGTGTTCTTAGCAATACGTACGAAATCGTAGTCCCACTTTTCTAGGTCGTAATAACCTCCTTCGAACATTCCACCAAATATGTGTTTAAATTTTTCGCGTCCAAACCAGCCTTTCGTGCGGACGTATACCTCACTGCGAGTAAATCCGAACTCATCTTCGTATACATTGACTAAATATTCGTTCCCGTTCGAGCTAACTACCGGAAACTTTTCGAGATACAATTCAGCCATCCGCGCCAACCTCCTGTACGAAGCATCCGCATCCGCCGATGTCAGTCATATCAATACTTTCCTTCGCTTCGATATCCTCTCTTAACTGGCGAAGTGTATAAGGGAAAGTAACTTTATTTTTGGTCTTCTTCATCATTGCGATGTCTTTACCAAGGAACTTCCTCATTTCCTCTTCTTTGGATTCGTAATAGGCGAACCTCTCTGGCATCTGTTTCAGTAGGTTAGCGAAATGTCCTTGTCCTGCTCGGCAACAGAATCCTCCGCAGTTGTTATGAGCAAACCCCATCTTATAAATTCTTGGTGTATCAAAGCCTAATGATTCTAATTCTTGGAGCATCTCCTCTTTGGTGACATATGGTTCTTCGCACATCGGAAACTCTACTTGGTACGGATGCCAATTCTTCCGAGGTGCTTTAGTACGATGTCCTTCTGTCCAGTCGATACCGAGATACAAAATGCATTCTTCTGGTTTGAAGTTTTCCTTAATCCACCTATCAGCAACGTCTTGTTTTAATTTATGAGAGCAAGGTGCTATCCTACTGTTACCAAGAAACCTTACATCTTTGTAGACTTCAAATGGTGTTCTACCATCTGCAATCTTTACATACTGGACACCCAATTCCTTAACGGTTTCATCTATGAATCTATATAAATCTTCATCTTCTATTAAAGTGTCAGTGAATAAGAGAATCACGTTCTCTTTTCCGTATTTTGTAATAACTCTCTTAGCTGTCGCCCAGCTACCAATTCCACCACTATAAAAGACAATATGCTTCATTAAATTCCTCCCATATTAATTTAATTAACGCTTCTAGCCTCGCCCCTTACAATTACCCTCGACGCCCAATCGCGCCTCTATTTCCTCGCGAAAAGAACGTATTTCCGCAAGCAATTCCGCCAATGTTCCAGCGTTGCTGTCCCGCACCTGTTGCTCGCCTATCGCCTTAATCGCTTGTGGCACGTTCGCATGGTAGCTTGCGTCGCGCCATTCTTCGCGAAGCTTGGCGACTTCGCCCGCCGCCTTGCGTTTAGCCCAGCCGGGCGCTTTCGTAGGGTCGACGTTGTGCTTGCGTTGGACAATTACGTTTAGGCTGTCGCTGACGATTTTGTAGTCCGAGTTAATTTCGATATTTAATGGCATGATCTTACCGCTCCTTTTCCGTTGATTTAGACGCGATAAGTGCGCCTGAGTATAATTGATCTAGCGCTAGGTTTGCGCCGTTATTTCGCGTTGATTCCTTCGATTTTTATGCCGAGGGTGTTGAGCGTACATTTGATACCGAGGTATTTACCTGACTCAAACTCACGCTGTAGCGCCCTACCTAAACCGTCCGCGCGAGATGCGTTAATAAGACACTCTTCGTAAAACTCGCGCAACCTATCTTCGGGATTTTGTTCGACTTCATATCCGTTGATTAATGCGGACATTAGGTCGTCTGACGATCCACCACCATTTTCGAAAGCCCATCGTTTTATCGTCAAATAAGTTTCGGTAAACACTGCACCGTGTGCTTGACGTATAATTTCGAAATTACTACACCCACCTTCGCGCAAACGTTCGATAGCTTCCGCAACCTCTTTCGGTAAAATAACTTTTGACATTACGCGTTCACTCCTTCGATTTTAATGTCGAGTAGATTAAGCGTTTCTTTTATTGCGTCAACAGCTCCGGTGTTATATTTCCAATCTCCGTAATACCTCGGGTCTTCCTTTTTCGCGATAAGAAACTTATAATAATAGGACACTTTCTCTTCCGGAGTCTTTTCGATTTCGTAGCCGTTGATTAGGGCGGAAGCCAGCGTAATCATGTCGAGTGTATTTAGTGGTTCCAATCCGCCTAACCAATCGCTAGGCATTGCATGAACGGACAATAATCGCTCCTTATTTCCGCACCAATTATCCAGTGCCGATTCGAGTGCCTGCGCCACGTCGGCGGGCAGAGTTACTTTTTGATTCGTCATATTTATTCCTCCTAGTCTTCGCAAAGGATCGTTAAGACCTTGCGTAAGTCAGATTTTTCAACTTCGAAAAGAGCGCCGTTATGATTAATTTCGATATAACCATTGCGCCAAATATTCTGAAACGTTACAGTGTCGTTACAGTAGTCAGTGTGGGCGCTAGTCTTAACTTCGATTTTTATATCCATTACTTATTCCTCCTTTTATCGCGATAAATAGATATTCGCTAGATATATTATTAATAAGATAGTTCGCGCCAAGTGAGTTTACGAACGAAGGCGCAAATGTTTTTGGTTCTTCTTACGTATGGTTCTCGTTAATACTGGTTCTTCTTAGTGTCAAAGGTCACGGTGTCAGTATTTACGGAGTCAATAAATGTTTACACGGACTACTCCTTGTTAAAGATGGCGAGCTGACTTACGGGCAATACTGTATATCTAGTATTCTCCCAACGTCCATGTTCGTCACGATCCTTAACGGCATGGATTACCGGCTGACCCTGCCACCTGAAAGCGAGAAGGTCTGCGATATACTTATTAGCTGTCTGCCTACTAACGCCAAGCCCTCGCGCAATCTGCGCCTGTGTAGGGTAACACTCGCCTTTCTCGTTCATAAACGAAGCTATAATGCAAAGTGTCGACCAATTTTTCGCACCAAGCTCCGCAATAAGACCATCCCGCGCTGCACTCACGTACATCTTAACGAATATGCGCGTTTCGGATTTGCCTGAAGTTACGGAGAACTCCGATTGTGTTTCGACTGATAGAAGTTTATTTTCTGTCACGTTACTAAATCGCCTCCTTTTTCGCGAGATTCTAACGTAGTGTACGTCGATGTGTAACTAGGTAACGGAAATTGTATACCAGTTGCTTCGCGCCATATTTCGATTGAGTGCCGCTGATCCGCTTTGATTTCGTCAACAGTTCGTGGGTTTTCGTGACACCAATAGACGAATTGGCGGTATTCTTGCGGAGTAAGGGCGTTTGCCGACGCTAGTTTCTTCACGGTTAAATCGAATTGCATCCTCTCGAAGCAAGAAACCTGCCCGTCGTTACTGCACCACTCAAACGGGTTACTGCCCTTCTTCGATGAGTTTTTTGATCTACTTAATAGAATTAAGTTAGCGAAGTACGTACCTCCGTGACCTGTTGTTATGGGTATAAAGTGATCAATGCTCAAATTTTCGAAATTTCTAGTTATGGCACATCGACTTAAATGCTCTTCCCTTAATCTCTCCCAAGCTTTCTTATCAAAATCATATGGCAAAGGCATGTGAAGCTCTCTTCTTTTTGTATTAATCATAAACATGTATTCAGGATTGTTTCCCTGCCAGTCTTTGCAGTAACCTAATTGACACGAAGGGCACTCACTTCTTAATCCCCAAACACGATCATCCCTTTCATACCAATTATTTAAATGCTCTATATTTTTACACTGGGGACATTTCATTAAAACATTACACATAACTTCAGAAAATCCCTTAATGATAAAATAATTTTTTAGTGAAATATAGGTCTCTCTTACATACTTTCCTACATCAATCCACATGCCGTATTCTTCTCTATCAATCAAAATTTCTCCATCAAATGCTCCATATAATATACTTTCTAATTTATCTTCCATTAAAAGAGAATCAAGCTTACTGCTACTTACTTTCGAGATACCACCTTCATCGAAAGGCACATAAATTTCTATTTTCCCCCTATCGCGAAGTCGTGTGATAGTCGTGTGGTGTACGCCTAATATAGTTGCGACCTTATACATAGAATTTCCTTCATCTAACAGATTTTGTATTATCGACATTGTCTCCCTACTCACTGCCATGTTTACATCCTCACCTCTCTTTACTTGACACGGCTATAATACCGTTTTCATTTCCTTACTCTATATGTCGCACGAAGAACCGTAACCGCGCATTATTTAGCGATAAATAATTATTTGAAGTAATTTACATTGTACTCATATACATATTTTAGGTTATATTAAACTAGTAGTTACTATTAATAGGGAGGTTTTAAGTTTTGGCGAAAGGTAGTATTAGGAGACGAGGCACACGGTATCAAATAACCGTAGACGTAGGAATTGACGAATTTACAGGCAAACGGAAACGCCATTACGAGTCGTTTGACAGCGAAAAAGAGGCGATGATCGCACTCGAAGATATAAAGCGAAAGGTGGACGCAGGCACCTACTTAAAAGAGACTGACGACACTTTCGAAGAGTTTATGCGTAACTGGTTTTCATCGAATAAACGAATGTTACGTCAAAACACGTTATATACGTACGAACGATATTTAAATATTCTTTATCCGTATTTGCCTGTAATAAACGCGAAGGAAGTTACGAAGGCTCATGCGGAAAGTATTTTGGAAAAGTTATCGGAGAAATATAAGTCTAGTACAGTCGCTGTATTTAGACGTCTAATGTCGACAGCGTTTAACTATTATATTCGAAAAGAAGTTGTCGCCAAAAATCCATTCCACGGTATAAGAGTTAAACGAGAAACGCGTAACTACACGATATGGAAACCGGAACAGGTGGCGACATTTTTGGAGCATATGAGAACTAGGGGAGCGAATAGACACGGCAACAGAGCGTACTACATGGCGTTTCAAATTGCATTGCGAACAGGCATGCGTAAGTCGGAAATACTTGGGCTTCGTTGGCAGAACGTCAGCCTTGACGACGGGATGATATTTGTTCGCGAAACGTTACATCAAACCAATAGTAACGGAGAAAAATTCGTAGCTCCTACAAAATCAAAAGCAGGCATGCGAAGTGTCGCGATAGATAAAACGCTTGTCGAGGAGCTACGAAATTATCGCGAATACCAATTAGATCAGGCACGCGAAAAAGACGCTGAACAATTAATTCAAGCGCCTAACGATTATGTAATTACTACGGTTGATTTTAATACTATGCATCCGCGAAACTTAACGTCAATATTATTTAAAGCAATAAAAGAAACCGGACTCCCCCGCTTAAGATTCCACGATTTGCGCCACACTCATGCGAGTCTTCTACTTGCGAATGGCATTAGCGCGAAAGTTATACAAGAACGATTAGGTCACGCACGAATAGAGACAACGATTAATACGTACTCGCATCTATTTCCTAGTATGCAGGTTGAAGCTGCTAGAAAAATCGATGAGCTATTCGAATGAGCAATCGTCGGCAGTTCCGTAGGCAGACCGCAAGGCATTGCGTGTAAAGCTAACGGTAACTTGGTAGAAACTCGCGAGCCATATCCTCGCTATTATATGAGATACTTCTTTATTATTGATAATCGATATTATATCGACACAATACGACTTTGTAAAGGGCTTATATCCGAATTATTGAGTATAAATCTTTCTTTTTTGTTCGTATATTAGCAGTCATTGGCATTTTACGTTAGCAAAAAAGTAGGCATAATGCGGATTTGTACGCAAGTATGCTCGATTTTGGCATCATTGTCATCAGTTAAAATTCTACTATTCGCTTAATTCTAATATTCTTTTTAATTCCATCCTCAAAAACGAACACGCGCCAGCCCGTCACAACATACGTTCATAAATTTGTAAATAAAACCATTATATAACTGCTTATATTTACTAAATATGAAATATTTTTGTAACGGAATGTTCAAACTCCTAATTTCTAATTACTTAATATATCGATATAACATATTTATAAGCGCTATCACATATAAATCAACCCTTTTTAGACAGTTATATTCTTCACACTTCTTTCACATTTTTTTCTAAATAAAACCATGGAAATTACTTAAAAAATCAATTTACTAACATTTATATAGTGAGAAAGTGAGCATTGAACAATTTGTGAAATTGGAATTTTATTCTAGAAATATCGAAATTGTTTTGTATGATGAAATTGTACTCATCTAATTTCTATTTTTTAGAAAGGAGTGAAATATATGGAACAAACTCAATTAAAGAAAAAGAATCAACCTCATTCAGAAGAGCATTCATCATTAAAAGGGGCTCTTGCTTCTGTTTTTATAGTTGGCTTTATCATTATTATTACATGGGTCGGTGTATATTTTTTATTTTTAGATCGGCTATAGAATTGAAGGAGGCAAGATGCCATGAACATGCATAAATATGAAAAAATATGGCTCATTTTCGGTGTCACTGCACTATTAGTTTTCCTTTCTGTCTTAGGCGTCAGCGCTTTCTATATGGGAAATCAACCACCTAGTTGCTTAGTAACAATTGACCCTGAGAAAGTTGATACAACGAAACCTTTTAACAAACCTGGTTTGAATAAGGTAGAAGGAAAAGATTGGGATTATGAATTAGTCTTTGTAGCATCAGCATTTTCATATAATCCTACTAAAGTAGAAATACCAAAAGGTGCTAAAGTAAAAGTAATCGCTACAACAAAGGATGTCATCCACGGATTCGAAGTGGCTGGAACAAACATTAACATGATGCTAGAGCCTGGCTATGTTAGTGAACATATTGCAACATTTAACAAAACAGGGGAGTTTTTAGTACTTTGTAATGAGTATTGTGGTACAGGTCACCACATGATGAATTCAAGAATCGAGGTGGTTGAGTGATGGCAAGCGCTTCAACTTTTAAAGTAGATGTCCGTGATGCAAAGCTTGCAATGGCCCATTTTTATGTAGCATTTACTGCTCTAGCTCTAGGTGGTTTAGCCGGATTATTACAAGTTTTAGTACGTACTGGTAAAGTCCAGCTACCTTTCGGTATTGAATATTACCAAGTATTAACTGTTCACGGTGTTCTTCTTGGACTTATTCTTACAACCTTCTTCATTCTTGGTTTCCAATTTGCATCTGTTAGTCGTACAACTGGGGCATTATCAAATGGAGCACGTAGATTCGGCTGGGTAGGATTTTTGTTAATGACAATCGGTACAGCAATGGCTGCTACAATGGTTTTATTAAATGAAGCAACCGTCCTCTTTACATTCTATGCACCGCTTCAAGCCCATCCAATTTTTTATATAGGATTAACACTTGTAGTTGTAGGAAGTTGGTTCGCTTGTGGATCGATGATTTCAAACTACATTAGATATAGAAAGCAAAATCCAGGAAAAATTAGCCCGTTACTCACTTTTATGGTTGTGGTAAACTCTGTGCTTTGGATTGTCGCAACACTTGGTGTTGCAACAACCGTATTATTCCAGATGCTACCATGGTCATTAGGACTCGTAGATACTATTGATGTATTAATTAGTCGTACATTATTCTGGTATTTTGGGCATCCGCTTGTTTATTTCTGGCTATTGCCTGCATATATGTGCTGGTATGTTGTTATTCCTAAAATTCTTGGAACAAAAATTTTCTCTGATTCATTAGCTCGTATGTCATTTATCTTATTCTTAATTTTTTCCGTACCAGTTGGTTTCCATCATCAATTGACAGAGCCTGGTATTGATCCAGCATGGAAATTCTTACAAGTAATACTAACATTTCTAGTAGTTATTCCATCCTTAATGACTGCATTCTCCATGTTTGGAACATTTGAAACATATGGACGCTCTCAAGGTTCTAGAGGCTTATTTGGTTGGATTAAAAAATTACCTTGGGGCGATGCTCGCTTTGTAGTTCCATTTATCGGTATGGTCGCATTCATCCCTGCCGGTGCAGGTGGGATGGTCAACGCATCAAATCAGTTAAACCAAGTTGTTCATAATACAATTTGGGTCACAGGGCATTTTCACTTAACATTAGCTACTTCAGTCGTACTCACTTTCTTTGGGATTTCTTATTGGCTTATCCCTCACTTAACAGGTCGTGTCCTAACGAAAAAGATGAACAAATTAGCCATCGTTCAAGCGATCATTTGGGCAGTAGGAATGGGCTTTATGTCTGGTGCGATGCACGCTGCTGGTCTTCTTGGAGCACCAAGACGTTCTTCTTATTCGACTTATGGAGATTCTTCGCAAGCACTTGATTGGATTCCATATCAAGTCGTTCAAGCGATTGGTGGTACTATTCTTTCCATCGGAATTATTTTAGTACTTATTATATTTATCAATTTAGCATTCTTTGCACCTAAAGGAGAGCAAGAATTCCCCGTTGGCGAATCTGATGAAAACGCGTCTTCTACTCCAGTTGCCTTCGAAAACTGGAAGCTATGGATTGGTATTACATTTGTTATAATTTTATTTGCTTACACAATACCTTTTGTCGACATGATTCAAAATGCACCAGTGGGCTCTAAAGGATATAAATTTTGGTAGATAAGAAAAGCGCAAGCGCCCGTTTATCGACGACCAGCATAAGACGAGCTGGCTAGAAGGTTGGCTTTTTACCTTCTGGACGGTTTGGCTTATGACTCGAGTCGATGGCGTTCTGAACTAGACAACACGAAGAACTGCTAAGCGATTCGATTGTCCAGCTTCAACGGCCGTTTCAGCATTTCTTGGTTAACTTATCGTAGGGAGATTGGCGAAATCCACTAGGAGCTGGGCGATGGAGCTAGACACCGCGCAAAATTAGCTACTTTCTTCTCACATAAAAAAGGAACTTCATTCAATTGGAAGTTCCTTTTTTTCAATCAAGCTCCTATTAATAACTTAAGACTCTAATTTATAGATATCATGATATTTGTTTTTTAAATAGTCAATTAAGTATTGGACATTCAATCCTTCACCCGTAATATCATGTACTAGTTGTAGCGGATCTTTCAATTTTCCATACTGATGAATCTTTTCATTTAGCCATGATTTGATTAGTGTAATATCACCATTTTCTAGAATCTCATCAAAATTCGGTATGTCTTGAAGCATCGTATGTTTAAACTGTGAAGCATACATATAACCTAATGCATAAGAAGGGAAATAACCAAAGCTTCCTCCAGCCCAGTGTACATCTTGGAGAACACCCTCGCCATCATTGCTTGGTTCAATTCCTAAGTATTCTTTATACTTTTCATTCCAAATTTGCGGCAATTGTGCAACCTCTATTTCATTATTAAATAGCGCTTTCTCTATTTCGTAACGAACCATAATATGAAGTGGATATGTTAACTCATCCGCTTCAATTCGAATAAGAGATGGTTTAGAGGCATTTATGGCACGATAGTAATCTTCTAACGAAACATCTTTAAACTGAGATGGTGAGAATTGCTGTAATTTAGGGTAATTATGCTTCCAAAAGCCATAATTTTTACCGATTAAACTTTCAAAGAATAACGACTGTGATTCATGTATACCCATTGATGTACCTGATGCAAGGATTGTTCCATCTAAATCTTTTGAAATGTTCTGTTCGTAAATGGCATGTCCACATTCATGAATGGTTCCAAAAATGGCTTGTTGAAAATCATTTTCTTGATATTTCGTTGTAATTCGAACGTCTCCAGAGTTCATTGTAATCTCAAATGGATGAACTGTTTCATCTAAACGGCCCGCTTCGAAATCATATTGCAATTCCTTTAAAATTTCTAAACTAAAGTTCTTCTGGTCTTCTTTAGAAAAGAATTCAAATAAGAAATCTACATTTGGTTTATGGTCGCTCGCTGCAATTTTCTGAACAAGAGGAACAATTTCATTTCGTAATTTACCAAACACCTCATCCAAAATTTCAACTGTCATACCCGGTTCGTATAAATTTAATAAGGTATCATACTTATTCTTTTCATATCCCCAATATTCAATAAATTTACGGTTGTATTCTACAATCTTTTCTAAATATGGTTGAAATAACGCAAAATCAGCTTTTTCCTTCGCTTCTTCCCATACATTTTCCGCTTTTGTCACTAATATATTGTATTGAGTATATTCATCTTGAGGAATTTTCTTGTTACGGTTATATTCCTTTTCACATTCTTGTACTAATTTCTTTACTTTAGGTGATAACTTTGCAAATTCCTCAGGTTTTGAGAGTTCTTCTATGTAAGCTTGCATTTCATTGCTAGTTGATAAAATAAATACTTCCTCTGATAACATGCCAATAACTTCTGAACGTTGTCCTACACCTTTTTTCGGAGCTCCAGTACGTAAATCCCAGTAAATTACGTTTAGCGCTTCTTCATAGGCTACTATTTTCTTGACAAGCTTTAAGAATTGATTTTCTGTTGTCATAACTTCTTTCGTCATCTTCATTCCTCCTCTATTATTTTCATTCTATCATATTGAATTGCTAATCAGAAATCAGCAAATTTACTTTTACAACGTTATATTTCACAAAAAATAGCTACCCATAATTCAGATAGCTAATAAATTATTGTACTTTCTTTAATGTGTTTTTTAACGTAAAGCTCCTGTATCAGGTATTTGCATTTCTAGATTGAAAGTGATTTTAGCAGAACTAAATATTTTATCCCAGTTTTTTTTATTTTCTTTCCAAAATTCAGGATGCTGAATGCGTACCATTTCTCCTAATGTAGATATATTTGTTTTATACTCTTTTTGCATTTTATTAATAAGCTTCTCAACATCTTTTTTAACTTCCTTCTCTGCCAACTTCTCAATGGAATTAATGTATTTTTTATCCCCTTTCTTTTTTGGATCCCATCCTTCTGAAAATCTTCCAGTGTATTTTTCATCAATATGTATTGATAATTGCCCTTTATTTATAGTGGTTTCAACATTTCTTGACAATTCCTTCAAAATCTCCACACCAAGAGTCTGTTTATTTTTACGAATTTCAATAATGCCACCTTTGACTTCACCATCAATCCAGTTTAATGCTTGTATTTCTGACGTATTAATGTTGTCAATTACTTTACCCTTTTTCATTACAGCTGCTCCATCAAGTACTAATCTGTTTTCTTTCAAATTAACTAGTTGGATAGCAAAATTCCTATCAGATTCTAGATGGTTAAAAACCGTACCTAAAGTGACGGAAGGTAAAAGCTTGTCGGTTCGAAAATTATTCTTTTGTAATTCAAACAAATCATTTGACGGAACTGAACTGCCTTTTGAATAATCCAATATTTGAATGGTCGGCAATTTCGTAATAAAAATTAGACAGCTTCTTCTTGTATCATTATCGCGCAAAAACTGACTCAAGAATACAATGATTTGATCCTTCTTTACTACCTCTTCGTTAAGAAGGACAATTCTTTGATGATTAGAATTAACTGGCTTAATTGACAATGCCACATCTCTTAACGCGTTGTGTACGGTCTTCGAAGTAACAGTTGTATTCAAGTATGTTAGTGATAAATTCTCTGTTTTTGATGGTATTAATGTTTGAGCTGTGAATTCTATTTCATTTTTCTTTTTACTCAAATCTATACCAACACCAGTTAAAACAGATATTTCTTCAATATTTCGGCTATCCCAACAACCTGAAAGAAATATGGTTGAAACGATACAAAGCATAATTCTTTTCATATCTTTTCCTTTCTCCTTATGATTCAAAATCCCTTTTACTTCAAAAGAATTTAAAAACTTAATTGTTGGGAATACGTTGTTTTGTATGCCCTGTATTGAAAAAGATTGGAACGATTAAAAAAGATTTAATTTCTACGAGGAAATCTTATAAGTGCATCTTTCCATGTCTTCTTCTCTATAAACATGGATGGTTCAAAATAGGACTCATTAAAGCTTTTCAATTTAGCTAAATGAATAGTTAAAATGATGAAGTATAGAGTTGTACCGAATACACCAAATACTGACGCAAACAACATAGCACCAAATCTTAAAAACCGAATAGAAAAAACTGAATTATATTGTGGAAGTGTAAAAGAAGTAATAGTTGTAAGAGCTACGATAATTACCATTATTGAACTTACAATATTTGCTTCAACAGCTGCCTGACCAATAACTACCCCTCCTACCAATCCAACTATTTGACCGATTGGACTCGGTAATCTAATCCCAGTTTCACGCAATAATTCAATTGTAATTTCCATTATGAGTGCTTCAAAAATAGGTGGAAAAGGAATGTTTTCTCTAGTCCCCATAATGGTAATAGCCAATTCTGTTGGTAATAATCCTGGATTAAATGAGACGAGAGATATATAGGTAGCTGTTAAGAAAATCGTCATAAACATTGCGAAATAACGGAGAAATCGAATAAATGTACCAGATATCCATCGATTGTAATAATCGTCTGCCGCTTCCATTAAAGTAATCAATGATGTCGGTGCAATAATCGCGAAAGGTGATCCATCTAATAGTAAAACTACTTTTCCACTAGTTAACGATGCCAGTACCCGGTCAACTCTTTCAGTATTTTGGGTTTGAGGAAAGACAGAATATATTTGATCCTGAATAAGATCTTCAACCATCCCTGAATCTTGAAAATCCTTTGTTAGAATTTTATTTATTCTTTTATTGACTTCTTGTATCAATGATTCTTGAGCGACATCTTTAATATATAGAATGGCTAATCTTTTTTTTTCAATTGTCCCCGTATTTTTAAACTTAACGATTAGATTTGGATGATTAGATAGTTGGCGAATTAATCCAATATTATCTTCTAGCGATTCTATAAAACCAATTTTAGGCCCACGAATAACCTGTTCTGTTGTTGGTTCGGAAAAGGTTCTTAATTTCTTTTCTGCTAATTTTAAAACATAAGCTCTTGCAAAACCATCCACCAATAAAATAAGATTCCCTCTAAATAGTTGATTAATAATTTCTGAATAACTATATACATTTTGATCAGAATATGGACTAATTTTAGATATTATTATTTCTTCTAAAGAGTGCTCTTCTTTAGTGCCGTCGCTTGCAGAAACTAAATTGAGAATAATATTACTAAAGGCCTGAAAATTTACTCTCTCCTGCAAATAAACAGCAAAGCAAGAACAATTGAACTTTGGAATTTGAATCTCTTTAAAAATTACATCTTCTTGATCAGCTAATTTATGTTTCAGATAGGCAATTGATTGATGCACATCTCTCTTCAAATCATAATTTGGCATACTGACTCCTCAAGTTTAAATAATTATTATTCTTAGTGTCCACTCTTCTCTTTCCAAATATGTATGTACAAAAAAAGATGTTGTCCATTAAGGTAATGGAGCTTTAGATTTTTACATTTATGTGAAAGTCATTGTTCCCATTTATAGAGAAACACATGCGTTTCATCTCTTTCAAAAGCGCCAATTATAGGCATTTTCAACATATTCAGCAAGCATAACAAATTTCTCGCAACCTATAACGAAGGGCTAAAAAGCGTAAAAAGGCGTCTTAAAAGTGATTTATAATCACTTTTAAGACAGCCTCTTTCCCATTATTCTTTATGAACTTAAGCCTTAACTACAGGAGTTACTGGTAATACATCTTGAATTGCTTCAACCACTTTAGCGTCCAATTGCTTGTCTATAAAAATTTGAACTTGACCGCTATCATTACTTGTACGAATAAGACGACCAATACCTTGGCGTAAACGTAATATCATATATGGTAAATCTACCTCTGAAAAAGGATTTTTCACCGCTTGTCTTTTCGCTTGGAATACAGGATCATTTGGAGGGAATGGTAAACCATAAATAATAACATTATTTAATGATTGTCCCGGAATATCTAATCCTTCCCACATATGATATGAACAAAGTACCGATGTTTCATCACTTTGGAATCTTTTCACCGTTTTACTCATTTCCTCGTCACCTTCAAAATACACTGGGAAATCAAGTTCTGCTTGCTCCATATGCGTACGGAATGCTTTCATTTCCTCTATTGACGGAAAAAGTACTAATGTGCTTCCGTTGTTCTTCTTAAAACTAGTAACCACGGCATCATTCTTTTGTCGTAATTCTTCCTCAGCATATGCAGACAAACTAATCTTCATTACTTCATCGTAATCGAAAGGAGATGCTACGGTAAAGCTAGTATAGTTTTCAATTCCTAAACTATTTGCTATATAATCAAAAGAACCGTTTTCAGAAAGCGTTGCAGAAGAAAAGATATATGGCATTTCTTTTGCGAATACTTCTTTTGATAATATATCACTAACTAGTCGCGGCATTATGACTAAACAACAGTTCGTATCATCTTTCTCTAGCCATACGACTGCATTATTCCCTTTAGAGAACAATGATAGAGAGTATGAAATTTGCTCTAAATATTCTTCACTACCTTTTAAGCTATATTCATCTATTGTATGCAACTCCGCCTCAAATACTAGCGCTTCTAAAATATTTTCAACCTGCTCACGAAGCTTCATTGCCTTGCTTTGAATACTTGCAACAGATTGTAATTCGTATCTGTGTGATCCTGGAATATGCTTGCTATTCTCATGTAATGCATCGAAGAATGTTTCGTTGTAATAGATAGTATCTTCAATCGTTTCAAGTGTTTCTTCACGCATATCGTTTGCCAACAGTGACGTTAATACATCACTAATCATATTCTCGGCAATTTTATATGTTAAGCCTTTTTGAGCTGAAAACTCTAACAGATGACCTTCATCAAATACCACTGCACTGTACTCTGGTAATAGTGGCAGTTGTCCTTCTCGTTTACGAGATTCTTTCGTCCAAATATGCTCCATAAAGAAATCATGTGAGCAAACAATAAGATCGATAGCTTTACGATATTGATCTCTTGATAATGTTTGGCCACATCGATGGCGTTTCTCACAAGAGAAGCAATTTTGCAATGAATCCCAACCAACTTTATCCCATTCTTCATCTGTTAAATAAGAGTATTCTTTACGATCTCCATAAGCTTCAAACTTTGTTAACGACGAATGATCATGCACAAAATCTGGTAAATCCTCATGAAGTTGATCGATATTCTCACTATCTTCTTTCATATAAGCTTGATCGAGTTTGTTTAAGCATACATATTGATCTCTTGATTTTGCCAAGCGCACATCAATATCTAAACCTAGTGCTTCGGAGATTTTAGCAATATCGCCTTCTTCCTTAACTAGTTGCTCAATCAATGTTTCATCCGCACATGAAATGATAGCTGGCTGGTTGCGATAACGTGCATAGCAAATAGCATAAAGTAAATAAACAATCGTCTTTCCCGTTCCAACACCCGCTTCTGCAAAGATTGTTTGTTTTTCTTTAAATGCTTTTTCTAATTGATAGGCCATGAAGATTTGTTCATCACGCTCTTCAAAACCTTTCTCTGGTAAAATGTCATAAAAAACGTCACCGATCCACTCGGATAATTTATCATAAAATCCTTCATCTTTTGATATCGTAAACGGAAGTGTTTTCAGCATAAATCTTTCCTTTCCTGCTCTCATATATACATTCACAAAAGAAAAATTGGCATGTACTTGCCAATTTCACTTTTTGTTATTCATACGATTTTTTCTGGAGATAGTATGACAATGCATATGATAAATTCGTATGCGCTTGTGTCAACTGCTCCATTCCTTTATTGTTCAGCTGCTCTTCTTGTTCTAACTGTTCATAAGAATGTAATAACGCCTTTTGAATTAATTGAAATTCACTCAACATATTATCCATACATAACTCCCCTTGCTTAACAATATAAATACATCCTATGCAAAACTAGGAAAAATTATGTAGTTAACTTTAAGTTGTTTAGCGCTTTGGTCTTTTTCCCCAATATTGATAGAAATCTGTGCGGATAAATCCGTTAAACAGTTTACGTTTCTTCGTAGCTGGCTTTCCATATAGTTTTTCAAAGCCTTCATATGAAGTTAGCATGTAGACAGACCAAGTTTCATATTGACTAAAAACACGCCCCATATCTCGATACATCTTCTCTATAGTTGGCTGATCTGAAAGTCGTTCACCATATGGGGGATTACCTACGATTACTCCACTTTGCTCGTACTTCTCGTTAATTGTCACATCACTTACTTGCATTTGTTTAAATTGAATCAATTCACCAAATCCGGCTTCTAGCGCATTTTTCTTAGCGATTTCAATCATTTTATGATCAATATCGTATCCTGAAATATTAAGTGGTTGATCATAATTCGCTTTCGCTTCAGCTTCTTCTCTCACTTTATCCCAGACGGAAGTTGGAATCCAAGGCCATTGTTCTGAAACAAACTCTCGATTGAAGCCAGGTGCAATGTTTTGTCCAATCATTGCCGCTTCAATTGGAATTGTTCCAGAGCCACAGAAAGGATCGATAAATGGACGGTCAGGACTCCATTTCGTCAATAGTACAAGTGCTGCGGCCATTGTTTCTTTAAGGGGTGCCCCACCTTGTCCAACACGATACCCTCTCTTATGAAGACCAACTCCAGATGTATCTAACGTAAGTGTTGCTACATCTTTCAATAAAGAGATTTCCAGCTTAAATAAAGGTCCATCTTCCTTAAATCTTGCTACTCTTTTATATGCTACTTTTAATCGCTCTACAATTGCTTTTTTGACAATGGCTTGACAATCTGACACACTGAAAAGTTTAGATTTCACCGATTTCCCTGAAACAGGGAATTCTCCATCCTCTGTAATATACTTTTCCCAAGGTAGTGCCTTTGTTTTCTGGAATAACTCCTCAAAGCTAAACGCTTTAAAACTACCTATTTCAATCTTGATACGATCAGCCGTTCTAAGCCACATATTAGCACGAGCAATAGCAGTTTCGTCTCCTTTAAAAACTACCTTTCCGTTATCGACTTTACATTCATATCCTAAATCTCTTACTTCTTGTGCTACAAGAGCCTCTAGACCCATTGCCGCTGTTGCAATTATTGTATATTTTGCCATTACATCACCTTTAACTTATTTTAACAGTACGTTTCTTTTTAAGTAGAAACTTACTTTATTATTATTCCATTAGTCATTATCATCATTTCACTTTATATTATGCACTATCCATTATAACAACAAAGACTCTCCTCTTAAAGGAGAGTCTACTAATTGAAAATGTAAATTTACATTATTTTTGATAACGTTCTGTAAGCCATGTTTTGTTCCTTCGTACTTCAAACGATAATCACTTATCTCGTACTAAAGGTGGCAATCATCTATCTACAGGATTAACCTGTCCTTTACCTCGTTCATTTCCAAGGTTTAAGGTGCCCCTACCTAAATTTGGGTTTCTCGCTCGTGGGGTTTACCCGTTCCACCCTCTTCATTTCTGAAAAGGCTTCGTCACTGTGGCACTTTTATAGGGTTGTACCATATCCTTAAATAGGACTTAGGTAGTTTCCCGGCCGTCAACCATCAAGGCTGCCCTAGCTTATTTTTTCACTAGGCACGAACACTACAAGCATCTCAGCTTGTGCGAGCATGGACTTTCCTCTACAATTCAATGAAGAATTGCAGCGATTACCCGAACGTCATCAAAAGATAACATCACTTATTATATTGTGTCTTTAACATTTTTTCAATGGTCTTTTACAATTTTTTATTTTTCTACACAAAAACTTGTTGGTAACCACACCAAATAAAAGTTATTCGTAAAGTTTATTACCAAATACGTGCTTTTCTAGATTAGAAAGTCTTTTTAGAATATCAAAGTTTGTCGTTCCCGGAGCAGCTTGCTGGTAAGTAGCTGTAGGCCGACTTTGATTATCTTCAGACTTCTTGCGCAACTTTAAATTTTCTTGTCTTAGTTCTTCAATTTCTTGATGAAATGTTTCATAATCACGAATCACTAAGTCTAGGAATTGATCCACGTCTTCTGGTCTATAACCACGCATTCCTGTTTTAAATTCTTTTTCTAATATATCTTTTGCTGTCAATTTAATTTTATCAGATAGCATCAGGATTCACCTCAATACATACGCCATTCATTAGCTTTTCTATTATTTTTTCAAAAGAAGTAAACTTTGTCAATTTATCTTACGAAATTATATAAAATAATTCAATATTATTTGGTAAATCATGTATTAATTTCTTATTAATTATTCCATTGATGTCGCTTCTATATATTGTTGAAGCTCATAAAAATCCATCTGTATGATGTGATAATCATGCGTTTCTTGATAGTGTTTAGCTTCTTTATAAAAGTACTTGATACTTCCTTCTTGTTCTTCATCATATACGATAAGCAACCCATCAGATTTATCAAATAAAAATCGATCCCTATTCTTAAATTGCATCGGACTTATATATTTTTGCTTTGAAATGCTTTCAACAAAATCTGCTTGGGATAGTATGTAATGATAATACTCTTGATTTTTTTCATTCCAATTGCTTTCTTGTTCCAAAAAAGGAGTTGTTACAGCTAGATGTAAATCTGGATATTCTTTTTGAATATTTAACACGGCTTCTCCAGCCCAAAGTTCAACGCCGAGTTGCCCAGTAATAATAACCCATTCAAGTCCTTCATCAACAAGTTGAATGAGCCTCTTTTCAATAGCTTTCTTTATTAAATTGGCTTCATTTGAATTATTATTAAATATACCCAATTCAAAGCTTTTATATCCTGTAACAAATAACACTTTTAACATACTTGCTCCTTTTTCAATAATAATATAGATATTAGCAATTGTCCAAAAGTGTAACATAAAGTAGTAATGAAAGAAAGGGCTGATAATCAGCCCTTTATTCTAACAGCAGAATGGTCTTGGAGGTGGACAACAAACCGGTTGAACAGGAGGCATGCCTCCACAAATTACTTGTTGATTGCAGCATTGATTAACTACAGATTGTGTTTGTGGGAAATAATGTTGATGTTGATACACATGTTCATTTACTGTTGTTGTATGAGTCGGATGCACATGCGGTACAATGTGCTTGATAATATTCTTATTCACAATATTATTAGTTGGACTTACAACCGGAGGCATTACTTGTGTTGGGCCGATATTAGCAGGATTCACTTGCGTTGGACCTCCGCCCCATCCACCCATTCCTGGACCCATAGTAGCTGGACTTACTTGTGTTGGGAATCCTCCAGCGCCCCCCCATCCACCGGGGCCCATCATTGCTGGGCTTACTTGTGTTGGATAGCCACCCATGCCGCCTCCACAACTTTTTCCATACATCGCAGGGCTAACATTAGGTGCAGCGCTCATACCATGATATTTTTTTTCCATCATAGTGTCCCCTTTCTTCATAGTTTTTTACTTACATTAACAGACTATGAAATCAAAAAGACACATGTACTAGTCAAAAGACCTATTTATTATAAAAAAGCATAGAAGCGATCCTTTAATATTGTAAACATCACTATAGTTAAACAAACAACTATAAAAAACAAAACTAAAATCATTTTTTGCACGCTCTTTACCTCGCTTACATTCAGATAAATCGTTTCTTACATTTGTACATTCTACATGTTCTTGTTAGACGCAACAATATATATTTTCTTATCAATTTCTTAATTTTTTCTTAAGGAAATCAAAACCAGATTTCCTACCGAGAGCTGTCGTATGCTTGTCGAGGCTGAACGAGACGTTTCAGCATTTCTTAGATAACTTATCTGAGAGAGGATGGCGTGGTTCACTGAGAACTGGGTACTGGAACTAGACACCGCACAAAATGATTCTTTCTGAACTTGATTAGAAAAACCATCACTGGCACTTTTCACAAACATACTCTCATCACTACAATTGGGAACGTTATGTGTTTGTCCTACATATAATAGTAAGTAGCAAGAAATCCAACTTACCACTTGGAATGAAAGGAGAGACAATGATGTCTGCTGGTAAAAAAATAAACCACCTACCTTCTAAACGTAGAAAAAATGATTCTTTCTCAAATTTCATATCAAGTATTGATCAACTTTTTAGTGGAAAACCTATGGGCGGCGTTCTGCAATCAATGGACAGTTTCTTTTCAAATTCCACAATGAACAGAAGCTTTCCTATTGAAATGACAGAAAATCATGATGCTTATATTGTGAAGGCAAAGCTAGCCGGAGTTAAACAGCAACAAATAAATATTGAAGCGTTTAATCAATCATTAGTCATTACAATTCGCAATCATGAAAACTACACACAAAAAGATCTTGAAGGCAAAGCCTTTAGTCAAAAGCAATCATTTCAAACAGTATCGAGAAGTGTTACATTTGTTAAACCTATAGATGATCAAGGAATTATTGCTCAACATAACGACGGATTACTTGAAGTAATCGTTCCTAAAATTAAAGGAAAAGAAGTAAAATTTATCAATGCTAAATAAAGCCTCTGAAGTAAGCATATCCCATGCTTACTTTTTTCATTATGAAAAATTCCAGCAAAAGAGAGTATCTAATGATAGATACCCTCTTTTGTCATAAAATGATTGAGTTATGGCGTTGCTTTGAAGAAACCGCCAAGACCTTTAAACATATTTTGCACCTGGCTCACGGTTCCCATCATTTGCCCAGCAGTGTTCATCATTTTATTTATATCCATAGAACCATCCTGCGTTTTAAATTGATTCATGACTGATTGAAATCCAGATGGCTGTTGTTTTTGCATAAAGGCTTGCTTCGGATATGGATTAGGATATTGAGTCGCCATTTGCTGTTGCATCTTAGGTGAATGTAATGGGTTTGCAAATGGAGAAGATTTAACTCCTGACATTGGAGGACGTCCTGTAGGTTGTTGATAGCCTAATTGCGACTGAGGCATTGG
The DNA here is from genome assembly GCF_036963345.1 of Bacillus sp. JJ722. NCBI lineage: Bacteria > Bacillati > Bacillota > Bacilli > Caryophanales > Bacillaceae > Bacillus > Bacillus sp. JJ722. The sequence goes on along the minus strand of NZ_JBALMO010000042.1, from coordinate 24,696 downwards.
TATATGCCCCATTCCCTGTCCATACGGCTGCATATTCATATTCTCCTGCATTGGATGAGTATACATTTGTGATGACACTGGATACATATCTTGTGACGGATGCATTCCTCCTTGATAGTAGGGCATAGATGGTTGAAAGTTAGCTGGTCCATACATATTATAAGGGTCTCCCATTTGCGAATATTGCATATCGTATCGATTATCATAATACAAATTTGGCACTGGTCTCATTATCGGAAAGGGTCCCATCATGTCAGCTCCATTCTATACATCATATTATTCATAGTAATATATGCTCAAGCTAACCATGTTGTGATACTAGCCGAAACGTAAATTATGAAATCCGATACTATCCTAATTGCCTTTCAATCGTCTTCAAGAGAAATTTCGTTGATTGAAAGTAGCTTTTGAAACGATTATAACTCGTTCTATGTTGGAATGCTTGAACACTTAGCGTACAAATATTTTCTACAACTTGATCTAATTGCTTCTCTCCTTGAATATATGTCTCATTATGATTTATTACTTCTTTTATTGATGAGTACCACTTTTGAGCACGATTACGGACATCATTTGCAAATGGCTCTATATCTTTATAAAAATCAGGCTCATCTTTCGTAAGGCGAGCATTTTCATAAATCAAATTTATTTCATCTAAAATATTATTAAGATCTTTTGTATATAATCGTGCTTCTTCTCTAGTCATTTATATCATCTCCATCAATCATGCTTGATTACAAATATACGTGATATATGCGATAAACTCAAAAAAAATAGCGTCATATGGACGCAATACAAGTTAATAACTAAATTCAGGTTTAATTGTCATCATTGAATTATTTGATTCACTTTCCTTATTTACAAATTTATTGTAGTCTCTTTCAACTTCTCGATAATTGCTTATAACTTGAGCTACATTCTTGCGTTGCTTGAGGATCGCTTCTTCTTTCTCTAACTCAACCGACATCACTACTTTTTCTTCCAATACATCTAACTGTAAATTTATAAACTGAATCATAGCTTCTAGTTCAAATGGGGTTACTAATTCCTTTTTCATCGACTTCTCCTCTTTCTATAATTTGATTTGTTAATACTAATTCTATGTACTAGTATCATTACCTTCTCTATAGACAAAACTAGAAGAATATCGGCAAAAAAAGTAAGAGTAAAAGTTGATTCGACAAAAAACTTTGCATTATTTCGCATTGCCATGGAAGACTACCGATAGGAGGTGTTCACTATGAGTAAAAATAATTCGAAAGCACAAGAAGAAAAGAAGAAAAATAATACAGCTTCCAAAGCAGGCCAAGGAAATCCAAAGCTAACTGGTCCCGATCGTCCAGCTACTTAAATGCCTACTGAATTAATATATTTAGCTACATTTAACTTGGCTAAATCATTTCAAAACAAAACAAAAAAGATCTAAATCCTATGTGGTTTTAGATCTTTTTATTACTCATTACTTAAAATGTTTTAAATTACAGAGCGAAGATAATATTCTAAATTGCTTTTGCTTATTTTCATACCACCTTGTCACATTCACATTCATAGGTTTATGTACTTTCTTAGTCCACGACTTCTTAACCTTTCGCAAACGTTCCCAATCACCTTTTTCAATGTTACTTAAATCAATAAGTGGATAGACCATTCGTAAATATGGAGTTTCTCGTTGCTTTCGATAAGGAAAGTATCTTTCGTAATCTTCTCTTGAACCCGTATGTTCAGTATTAATAGCGAAATGATAAAAGCTTGGAAATAATTCATTTGCAAATAATATTTTTGCTAATACCTTACCAAGATGAATACGATGATCAACCTTTCTAAAGTGATGAACGGACGCACCATACAATTCTCCACGAACAGTAGGAAATAAAACCGTGCTAAAGTGTAATAAATCTTGAAGTAAAAAAACATTTGAACGGAAAACTTTATTTTGAAAAAACTCCCCTTCTAAAATCGGCTTTTGTATGACATTTTGTTCATTTATAATAAAGGCTGTCATCAAACGATCTTCATTTCTTTCTTTCCAAAACGAATTCCATTCTTTACACATAAAATAGGAAGTTGAAAAATATTTATTTAAGTGAAACAAAGGTTTATTTGTTTTCGTCGAATAATGATAGAGTAGCATTTGTGGAAATGCATCTTGAAAAATCAAGAAATTAGTGGCTTCATAAGCAAAAAATAACTCTTTTCTAAAATGAGGCGATAATGTTTTTGGTAAGACGGTACCTTCTAGTTCACACATATTCCAGCCGGCATTCCTAGAAACCATACTTGCCAGAAAAGCCCATCTTATTTCGGGATACATCTTAAAAAACTTTAAGTATGCATCCGTTCTTGAGATGTTATCTTTGTTACATTTTGTTGTATAGTCCATAATAATTGAAATCAGATCTTGTTGATGTGTTATATTACTTTCTAATAGAGAAAATGTGAGCATGCTAACAACCTCTTTCTATCTAAAAAACAAAAAGTGTATAATCATACTATTAGGTTGAGTGATTCCAATAATTTTATACTACATTTCATTTCCATTTCTGTTATCATAGATGAGGGGTCAGGGGGTAAAAGAATGGTCTTTCATTATCCGAATGGTAAAAAGTTCGTAGCTGTAAATCAAAGTCAAAATAATAAAGTAACAGCTAAACAACAGATTAATTACAGTAATCGCGGTATGACTTTAGAAGAAGATCTGAATGAAACGAACGAATATTATCTTGCTCATAATATTGCCGTTATCCATAAGAAGCCTACACCCGTACAAATTGTGGATGTTCATTATCCGAAAAGAAGTGCGGCTGTTATTAAAGAAGCGTACTTTAAACAAGCTTCCACGACCGATTATAATGGCGTTTATCGTGGAAAGTATTTGGACTTTGAGGCGAAAGAAACGAAGAATAAGACTTCCTTTCCCTTACAAAACTTCCATGAACATCAAATACGTCATATGGAACAAGTGCTAAAACAACAAGGTTTAGCATTCATAATTATGAACTTCTCCTCCACTGGTGAAATCTTCATCATGGAAGCTATACATTTAATCCAGTTTTGGAATCGAATGGTGAATGGTGGGAGAAAATCAATAACAAAAAAAGAAGTAGAACTTACTTCATATAAAACTTCGATTGGCTTTCAACCTAGAATTGACTACTTAAAAGTAGTTGATCAACTGATAGAGAAAGCGTAAAGGGTTGTAAAGAAAGGAAGGTTAGCTTTAAAATGTCTGATAATTTTCAAAGCAGAGAAGAAAGACGAAGAAGTCAACAACAACAAAATAAAAAAAGTAGAAATAGCAAAAAAACATCAAAGAAATCAACAAGCATATGGAAACGAATCTTGCTTGTTTTCTCCATAATAATTGGAATAGGCATTATTACTGGAGGAGCAACGTTTGCTTACTTTGTAAGTTCTGCCCCAGAACTAGATGAAGCACTATTGAAAGACCCTGTTTCTTCAAAGATTTATTCTGTAGATGACGACGGTAACAAAAAACTAATACAAGAAGTAGGTAAAGAAAACCGGGATTATGTGAAATTTGAAGAAATCCCACAAGTAGTAGTAGATGCCGTACTTGCTACAGAAGATTCTCGTTTTTACAGTCATCATGGAGTTGACGTGCTACGTTTAGGTAGCGCGGTTATTGCCAACTTTACAGATGGTTTTGGTTCACAAGGGGCAAGTACAATAACTCAACAACTTGTCAAAAAATCATTTTTAACAGATGAAAAAACATTAAAACGTAAAGCTCAAGAACTTTGGTTATCATTTCAAGTTGAAAGAAAGTATTCGAAAGAAGAAATCTTCGAAATGTACATCAATAAAATTTTCTATGGTGCCACTGCAAATGGTATAGCAACCGCAGCGGACACGTATTTCGGTAAGGAGTTAAAAGAACTTACACTTGATGAAGCAGCAACACTTGCTGGTCTTCCGCAAAGCCCAAGTAGATACAATCCGTTTAACTACCCAGAGCGTGCAGAGGATCGACGTAATGTCGTACTTTCACTTATGAACAAACACGGTTACATTAGTGAGAGTGAAATGAAAGAAGCACAAAGTATACCAATTGAGAAAAGACTATTACCTGAAGATAAGCGTAAACAGGAAGACACAGATCCATACGATGCATTCGTTGATCAAGTAATTAAAGAAGTAGAAGAGAAAACAGACTATAATATTTTCACTGACGGTCTTCAAGTTTACACAACAATGGATTTTGAAGCGCAAAATCATGTTTATGACATGTTAAACTCACCAAATAGTGAAATTAACTTCCCTAGCGAGAATCTACAAGCTGGTGTAACATTGCTTGATACACAATCGGGTGAAATTAAAGCGATCGGTGGCGGAAGAAACAAAGATGTGAAGCGTGGATTTAACTATGCTACACAGCTAGAAAGACAACCAGGTTCAACCATTAAACCAATCTTAGATTATGGTCCAGCGATTGAATATGAGAATTGGTCTACGTATGAACAAGTTGTGGATGAGCCTTACACGTATAGTAACGGCACAAAAATCAACAACTATAACAACCGCTACCAAGGACAAATGTCTGCTCGTGAAGCGTTAGCAAAATCATTAAATATTCCAGCTCTTAAAGCTTTCCAAGCAGCCGGGAAAGAAAATTCAAGAGAATTTGGTGAAAAACTCGGATTAGATTTTGGAGATGAATTCGAAGAGGCTTATAGTATTGGTGGTATGAAAACTGGTTTCTCTCCTATGGAAATGGCTGGTGCATACAGTGCATTTGGTAATGAAGGTATTTACAATGAACCACATGCCGTTACAAAAATTGTATTAGGCGATAAAACAACAGAAATTGACTTAAAACCTGAACCAGTTGTAGCTATGAAGGACTCTACTGCATTCATGGTTTCGGATATGTTGAAAACAGCTGTTACATCAGGTACAGGTACATTAGCTAACGTTCCTGGTCTACCTGTAGCAGGTAAAACAGGTACTACGAACTTTACCGATGATGAAAAAGAAAAATATAACCACCCTAATAACGGGGTTCCTGATTCATGGTTTGTTGGTTATACAACCAAATACACGGCAGCAGTTTGGGCAGGATATGATAAGCGTAGTGATTATTTAGGTACACAATCACAAAAGATTCCGCAACGCATATTCAAAAGCCTAATGAGTGAAGTGTCTGAAGATGTCAATACAAAAGACTTCAAGAAACCTAACAGCGTAGTAAAAGCTGCTGTTGAAAAAGGCTCTAATCCAGCCAAGAAACCAAGTAAGTTCACACCTGAATCGAATATCGTATATGAATATTTCGTAAAAGGTACTGAACCAACACAGGTTTCAAAAACATATCGTCAGCAACAAGGTCCAACTAATTTCAACGTGACATATGATCCTGAAACTAAAAATCTATCGTTGACTTGGAATTATAATGCTGCTGAAGATGAAGAGCAAAAGCCAATATTCGAGTTAAAAGGAAGCATTGATGGTGCTGAAACAACCTTTACAACAACGAGTGATATGGCATTTACCATTGCTAATCCAACACCAGGAAGCATCTATAAATTCTCATTAATTGCTGTTGTGGACGATCAAAAAAGTAAACCTGTAACAGCAACCTATAAAATTCCTAAAGAGGAAGAAGATGAGGATGAACAAGAGCCGGGTGAAATAGAAAATCCGGATGATGAGAACGATGATAATGAACAAGAAAATCCTGATAATGGTGGTACAGTAACTCCACCAGGAGATAATAATCAAAACCCTGGAACTAACCCAGATAATGGGAATGGAAATAATAATGGCAATAACGGAAATGGTAATGGAGAAAGTGGCGGAAATGGTAACAATCCAGATACCGAAACCGGAGGAAATGGTAATGGTAGTGGAGGAAACGACGGAAATAATGAGCAAACTCCTCCGCCAGACGGAAATGGAGGAAGTACTAACCAGAGCAATGTTATTCAAAACATCATGTTCTTCCGACCATTCTCAAGTAATTTCTTTTCTGATTTAAACTTTTTCTAAATAGCCTATAAAAAAGCGTTGGTGGAATTCTTACATTCCACCAACGCTTTTCATTTAAATAACCATGTACTAAAAAACGTCTCTGAGCATTTAGCTTTGAGACGTTTTTTTTCGCAACAGATTTTGCTTTTTTATTGTAATACGTGCATACAACTTTTCTAGTTCAATCATAATTTGCTCTAGAGCTTTAAATGATTGGTATAAGCTTGGTCGTGATAAGATAAAGGTCATTCTCTCTGTAAAATTGACCGGCACATTTGGAAGCTGGTTAACTTTATTCTGCCAATCATTCAAAACGATTGGATGTTCGTTTGCATAATACAGAGTAGCCAAAGTATATTTAATACCTTCTTTCATATATGGAGCAGCTTCTTTAACAGCCCTCCTTGCATAAAGATCGGCTAATATCGATTGTTTTTCCTTCCAAGATTGCATAATCGCTGGTATAACCACTTCGCTGTGCTTCCAAGGGTGAAAACCATCTATACTATTAAAGAATAATGCTTCATACCCCCCATCATTTAATGCGTTAATCTCCCATTCTTGGTACATTTCAGCATCAATAGATAGTTTTCGCTCATCAGCATAGAAGAAATCATCTTGTAATTGTTTTGGTATAGAAACCTCAACCATTTTCGTCATACTGTTTCCACTTCTTTCTTGCCTTTCAGACGCTTTTTACCTTCACGACATAGATCATTTAACGGGCACACTTCACATTGTGGATTTTGCGCTTTACAATGATAGCGACCGAAGAAAATCATTGTATGATGAGATGAACTCCATTCATCTTTTGGGATCTTTTTCATAAGTGTTTCTTCTACCTGTTGTAATGAATCTTTCCAACGACATATTCCTAAACGTTTACTTACACGTTCCACATGTGTATCAACAGCTATTGCAGGTTCACCAAATGCTACAGAAACAACCACATTCGCTGTTTTTCTTCCCACACCTGGCAACTTTGTTAGTTCATCACGATCAGTTGGAACAACACCGTTATAATCGTTTATGAGCATTTCAGATAGCTTTTGAATATTCTTTGCTTTATTTCTAAATAATCCGATTGAACGAATATCCTGTTGTAATTCTTCAAGCGACACACTTAAATAGTCTTCAGGTGTTTTATATTTTTGAAATAATGTTGCAGTCACTTTATTTACTAATGCATCCGTGCATTGGGCAGACAATGCTACCGCAATCACTAATTCAAAAGGATTATCATGTATAAGCTCACAATGAGCATTTGGAAACATATCCTGCATTGTATCAAGACAACGCCTTATTTGTGTTTTGTTAAGCATTTAGACGTCACTCTCCTTTGTTCCGTTCAAACTAACGCTAAGACTTCCATTTCAAAGCAAATATACAAAAAGTCATTAGAAATGGAACGCAAGTAAGAACTCAATTGGTTCAACTAATGATTGGTAGCGGAAAAACACACCACCAATCAAAGTTCACCTTCTCTCCCTGTTTTACTTCTTTTAGTTTTCCAACCAATTATAGAACGGTACTTCTTTAACGGATGGTTGCGCCTTTTTTGTGCGATGTTGTTGTGAGCGGAACTTTTCGCCATACACTTTCGCTTTCTCTACCGTATTAATTCCGTTCTTCTTCCATTCAAATAGTATTCGATCAATATAACGAAAATTTAATTTGCCAGAAATAACCGCTTCTCTTAAAGCTGCCTGAATCACTTTACTATCATGGTGATCATCATCAATCCACATACCGAGAGTTTCACACTCAAATGGAGATAGCGGTCTGCCAAATTCTTGTTCGAATATAGAGTACAAGCTTCTTTCTTCTTCTTCCTTATTAATCACAGTTTGCATATTTTGTTTCATTAAAAAATGTTCAATCACCTTTTTCTGTAACGGTAATAACGAATATGATTCACTATGTACCGCTTCATCAGATAATTGTTCATTTATTTCTAAGAAGCCTCTTTGAATTAGTCGTCTTAAAATATTCATACATTCTATAGATGAAATTGACATCCGATCACTAATTTCATTAGGTGTAGGAAAGTCATTTCCTTCTTTTTGAAAATGCTGTAAATGCATTAATAAGATTAACTCTTGTTCATTTAGGCCCATCTCTACGTAATGTACGAAAAGAAAAGAAGGAATCGTTACATTTCCTTCTTGGAGCCATGTTAATAATTGGTCTTTTATCATTACGTAACACCTCTTTGAATAGTATATCATGAAAAACAAGAAAAACCGACACCGGCCCTTTTTTAATGATGGTTCACTCTTCTGTTTTTACTACCAATTAAAAAGGAAATATGCGGCAAGCATAAGATATTTTTGGTTTTCAAAACAAATTGGCTTATGACCAAGCCTAGCAGGTGTAAGGCTAGACAAAGAAAAAACGACACCTGCCCTTTCTAATGATGATTCACTTTTTTGTTTTTATTACCAATTAAAAAGGAGATATTCAGCAGGCATAGCCAAGGTAGGTGTACGGTTAGATAAAGAAAAACCAACACCTTTCTCTTTCACATCTTTACTCATACATAGTGAAAGACCTTCATTTAATGAAGGTCTTCATGTGTTAGTATGGTTTTTAATCCTCTAAAAGAAAGCTTCTATATTAAGGATATAAACGGTTTAACAAACGTGGGAATGGAATTGTTTCACGAACATGTTCTACTCCACTAATCCATGCTACCGTTCTTTCTAAACCAAGTCCGAAGCCCGAATGCGGTACAGAACCATATTGACGTAATTCTAAATACCACTTGTATGCTTCTTCATCCAAGTTATGTTTTTCAATATTTTCTTTCAACAAATCATAATCATGAATACGCTCTGATCCACCGATAATTTCTCCATAGCCTTCAGGAGCAATTAAGTCAGCACATAGTACAACATCATCACGATTAGGATCTGGTTGCATGTAGAATGGTTTTAATGACTTAGGATAGTGTGTGATGAATACAGGCTTATCATAATGCTCTGCGATAGCCGTTTCGTGTGGTGCACCAAAGTCATCACCCCATGAAATATCATCAAATCCGTTTTCATTTAAGAATTTTATTGCATCATCATAAGAAATACGTGGGAATGGTGCTTTAATATTCTCTAGCTTTGTCACATCTCGATCTAATGTTTTTAACTCTACAGTACAGTTCTTAAGTACAGCTTCGATAATATATTGAACATATTGCTCTTGCACTTCTAAATTCTCTTCGAATTCAACAAATGCCATCTCTGGTTCAATCATCCAGAATTCAATTAAGTGACGTCTTGTTTTTGATTTCTCAGCACGGAAAGTTGGTCCAAACGAGAACACTCGTCCTAAAGCCATAGCAGCTGCTTCCATGTATAACTGTCCACTTTGAGAAAGATAAGCATCTTCATCGAAATACTTTGTTGCGAATAATTCAGATGTTCCTTCTGGTGCACTACCTGTAAGGATTGGTGGATCTACTTTCGAAAAGCCTTGCTCGTTGAAAAATTCATATGTTGCACGAATGATTTCGTTACGTATCTTCATAACAGCGTGTTGACGTTTAGAACGTAACCATAAATGACGATGATCCATTAGAAATTCAGTTCCGTGCGCTTTTGGAGTAATCGGATAATCTGTAGATTCATGAATAATTTCAACGCCAGTAATAAGCAATTCAAAACCTAATGCTGAACGCTCATCCTTTTGCACTTTACCAGTTACAAATAAAGACGATTCTTGAGTAATACCTCTTGCTTTCGAGAAAAGTTCCTCTCCTGCTTCTTCTTTCACGACAATTCCTTGCATAAAGCCAGTACCATCACGAAGTTGAAGAAACGCCATTTTACCACTTGAGCGTTTGTTCGCTAACCAACAACCAATTGTTACTTCTTGATCAACATATTTATATACTTGTGAAATAGTTGTTTTCAAAATAATATTCCCTCCAAGTTTAACGAAAAACAATAAATTTAACTATTACATTATACCTTTCAAAACATGTTACATCAACGTCTGTCACAGATAATCCTTGATACATTAAATTATTCATAATATTAAAACAATTTTATTTTCTGTAATAGTAAAAGCTAAGCACTATGCTTAGCTTTTACTTTAATGTCTTATTGCATTTTTGATTTAACAAATTTAGAAATACGTGCTACTGCTGCTTCAAGTAAATCTAATGATGTTGCATAAGATAAACGAATATTATCAGGAGCTCCGAATCCTGAACCTGGAATTACTGCCACAAGTGCTTCTTCAAGCAATGCTTTCACAAAATCATCTACATGATCAAAACCTGAAAGCTCTGCTGCTTCCTTAACATTCGGGAATAAGTAGAATGCACCTTGTGGTTTAATACATTTTACGCCAGGAATTGCAACTAGTTGATCATAAATAATATTTAATCTTTCTTCGAACGCTTGTCTCATTTCCTCAACAGGCTCTTGAGAGCCTTCGTATGCTGCGATCGCACCGTATTGAGCTGTTGTTGTTGGATTTGATGTACTATGACTAGCCAAGTTAGTCATTGCTTTAATAACCACTTCATTACCAACAGCATAGCCAATTCTCCAACCTGTCATACTATGTGACTTAGAAACCCCATTAATGATGATTGTATTTTCTTTTAATTCAGGTGAAATTTGAGCGATTGAAACATGCTCAGCATTTCCATATAGTAATTTCTCATAAATTTCATCAGAAACAATTAAAATATTATGTTTCAAACAAACTTTACCAAGCGCTTCTAACTCTTCACGACTATAAACCATGCCAGTTGGGTTACTTGGTGAATTAATAATTACTGCTTTTGTTTTACTTGTAATTGCTTGTTCCAACGATTCTGGTGTAATTTTATAAGAATTCTCTTCCTTACCTTCTAAGTATACTGGCACTCCATCAGCCAATTTTACTTGCTCTGGATAACTTACCCAATAAGGAATAGGAATGATTACTTCATCCCCTTCGTCAAGAATCGCTTGGAACAGCGTGTATAAAGCATGCTTAGCACCTGATCCAACAATGATTTCTGAAGCCTTATAATCAAGGTTTTGATCTCTTTTCAACTTTGAAATAATCGCTTCTTTCAACTTAGGTAACCCTGATGCAGGTGTATATTTCGTTTGTCCTTCATTCATTGAAGCTGTAGCTTGAGCAATAATATGCTGTGGCGTATTAAAGTCAGGCTCCCCTGCTCCAAGTCCAATAATATCAAGACCTTGAGCTTTCAATTCTTTCGCTTTAGCTGTAATTGCTAAAGTAGTTGATGGTGTAAGAGCTTGTACACGCTTTGCTAGTTTCATGTTAAATATCCCCCTAGTTAAATACCTTTAATTGTTGTTTTTGTTTTGTCTCCTGTTTCAAAATCATAGTAATAATAGTGTAAATTATCCTCTGAATCTTTAAAGGTTACTTCCCATAATGGAACTTTATTCTCCATACCAAGCTCTACAGAAATAATTTCCTCAGGATTATAATTTTGTTGAACCTTGTCTATAATTTCTTTCTCAGAAACACCATCGGAATATTTCTTTTTGACAATGGTGGAGTTTTTATCCAACTTCTCTGGAATCCAAAGAACTTGGTTGATCCCTTTGTCATCTTTCCCAATAACAACCGAGTATACTTCCTTGCCGTGATATAAATAAAAATCACTGACACTTTTCAAACCGCCTTCACTTGTAGCGATGGCAACTGCTCGCTCTTCAGCGGTTTTTTTATCATCCATGCCCACTAACACACTCGCGATGACATAGCCAATTATAAGGAGTACTAAGATACTCACGATTACTACCCATTTCTTCAATAAAACCACTCACTTTATGTTCGATAAATCGTAATGATTGCTTGGTCTTGATCTTCCCTATCAAGAGCAAGACCAAACATTAACTGATCGTACTTTAAATTTCTATTTAATGCATCTACAATTTTATATAAATCAGGCGTATATTGCACTTTTACAGTTGAAACTACTTCTGGTTTATTTTCCATCCCATTTGCCTCCTGGTAACAGAAGAATTAATATATTAAAACTATCGTAAGAAGTATCGTCTTCTTACAATGACTCCTTCAATATTATAACAGCTTTTTTGTTTGAAAAATAAATTTTCAGCAAAAAAATATCATGGTATTCAAGTTATCCGTAAATTCATTTCCTTTAATGTCTTATTTAATACTTACATTATTTATACTACTTATTGTAGCCAAGTCTTAATAGAACGCTGGATAGAATTAAGCTCTACTTCTTCTGTTAAAACGTCAGGTATTGAACGAAGGAAATCCTCACCATAATGTGTTGAAGTAATTCGTCGATCACACACAATAAATACACCTTTATCTTCATTCGTTCGGATTAGCCTACCAAAACCTTGACGAAATCTCATGATGGCTTCAGGTAAAGAATAATCATTAAACGGATTGCCACCTCGGTCCTTTATTTGCTTGCAACGTGCTTCTACCAATGGTTCAGTTGGTGGTGAAAACGGCAATCGGACCACAAGTAAGCATTCTAGAGTATCACCAGGTAAATCTAATCCGTCCCAGAAACTAGCCGTTCCTAACAAAATCGATTTATCATAGTTTTGGAAATGCTTAATTAGCCGCGACTTACTATTGCTTGATATCCCTTGGGATAAGACATTGAAATCTTGAAGCACCTCACTTTGTTTGAGGAAATCATGCGTCATTTTCAACATGTCTTGTGATGTAAATAAAACCAACATTCTTCCCTTCGATGCTACAGCTGCTTTTTCAATATAAGACGCAATATTATTTGCGTATACTTCATTGCTCACTTTATTCACTTCTGGAATATCCATTGGAACAAGTAACTTTACTTTTTCCTTGTAATTAAACGGTGATGGAAATGAATAAATCATCATCTCATCATCAAACAATCCAAGTTTTTGCTTCATATAATCGAAAGAACCTTTTACCGACAATGTTGAAGATGTTAACACAACACTTTTCTGCTGAGAAAAGTAGCGGAACCACATTTCACTACCACCTGAAATCGGTTGTGAGTACAAATAAACGTACTGACTAGGACTGTTCTTGCTCCACTCCACCCAATACAATACAGAATCTTTATTGTGGATGAAATATTCTCCAAGTCGGTCTGCACTTTCTTTAAGAAATGCTACAACACTTTCAATCTCTGCTAAATGGAACAATTGTGTTTTCCCAGGTGCCCCATTTTGCATTATTGTCGCGACATCGTTATGAAGTAAGCTGCCAATCTCCTTGAAATGTTCACTTAACCTTTCAGCCAACATAATCAAAGGTTTAGCTTCATTTTTACGATTAAAAATCATCTGTAAAGTAAGCGTGCTTTTCGTAATTGAACCTTTTGCAATGTCTTCGCATAATCGAGATAATAAATGAAAGAATTGCTCTAGTTCATATATAGCTTCTTGTAATAAACGGTCGATTCGTTTATTTTTGAAATTTGGTTTACCATTCACTTCACTCAACATGTTATTCAGCTTATGCACTAATTGCTTCTGATCATTGATTCCAAGCTTATTCAACATCATTTTTATCGTGATATAATCTAGTGATGTTCCCAAATGTTTAGAAGCTGCATTCTCTAATTGATGAGCTTCATCAATAATTAATATACCATCGCTCATATTCGACGTTTTCTTGGAGAAAAAATCACTCATTAAATAAGCATGGTTTGTTATGACAATATCAGCATCTTCCGCTAACGCTCTTGCTCGTTCATAAAAGTCATACTTTTCCCATGACAATTGATGGTCATTCGCGAAATTCTTTGCATTTTGGAGTCTTTCCCAGAATAACTCTCCACCACTAGTTAAATTCAACTCATCTTTATCACCAGTTTCTGTTTCTAACAACCATACGAGAATTTGCATTTTAGTTAACGCACTATCATAGTGATCATCACGAGTTCGTAAAGCTCGGTCAAACTTGGCTAAGCTAATATAATTTGAACGACCTTTAATGACTGCGGTTCGAATAGAGAAAGGTAGCATGGCACGGAGATTTGCTAATTCCTTATAAAGCAGTTGATTTTGCAGTTCAATTGTATAGGTGCTAATCATTACCGATTGCTTGTTTTGAATTGCATAATAAGCGGAAGGTACTAAATAGCCTAATGTCTTTCCAAGACCAGTTCCTGCTTCAATCATCGCCATTTGCTGAGTAGATAAGGCTTGATATACAGCGTCCATCATAGCAAGCTGATTATCCCTAACTTCCAAGTTTGAGAAAGCTTTTTGTAACATATTGATTTTCTCTTCATTAGTTGTAGGATATCCAACAGTATTATTGCTATTAGACTCGTTGACACTCTCCATTTTCCTCATTGCAATACCTTTATGTATAAATAAATAAGGATGGTGAACTGGACTAACCGACATTCTTTCTTGCAAAATACGTGATAATAGCTCCGAAATTTCACTTTTTAATGAATAAGATAATCTATATAACTGTTTTAATGTAACAAGTGGCATTTGCATTAACTCATTTATATACAATAATAGCAACTCTGCCGTTGCATACGCATCACTATCCGCCTGATGCGGACGATCATGATTAAATCCTTCTTCTTTAGATAAATGTGATAATTTATAACTTGTGGCAGTTGGACGCATTATTTTTGCTAGTTCAACAGTATCAATTGTTGAGCCAAAAAATCCACCATATCCACAAATGGTTAATTCATCTTGAAGAAATGATAAATCAAACAGTACATTATGGGCAACGAAGCACGAATCTTGGAGATACTCCATTATTTTCGGGGCTACTTCGGAGAAAAGCGGCGCCTCACATACTAATTGATCATTAATACCTGTTAATTCTTCTATAAATGGTGTTATCGGTTGCTCGGGGTTTAAGAACGTAGAAAACTCATCAACAATGCGGTTACCTTCAATGACAACACAAGCAAATTGAATAATTTTATCTCCTTTTTTCACCGAGTTTCCTGTTGTTTCTAAATCCACCACTACATAACGATGAGTCATTACTGTACACCTCAAAATCAAATACTTAAGAAAAGCGCAAGCGCCCGTTTAGCTTCGTATGGACTGGAGCCCTTCGACTGAGATAAA
>NZ_JBALMO010000042.1:0-9578 GCF_036963345.1 Bacillus sp. JJ722 | reverse complement strand
AAAATTTTATACTTTCTTATCTTTTAAAAAAGCGGTAGCGCCTATATTGCACCATATCTTCCATTTAAACATTAGGAAGGAAGACCACGCTCCGTTAAAATTAAAAAAGCTGACGTCACCAATTGTAACGTATATAATCCATCTTACATGATTATACAGTTTCAATTCAATGCAGTCAGCTTCTTTCCTTCTCATTTAAGCTAATTATATTAAAATTGTTGCTTCTGGTTCATGAGAAATCATTTCTTTAATTGTATTATTCGGACCCATTATTGCAATCTTTGGCTGATGATTTTTCACTTCATCATTTGAGAGAACTGCATAAGAGATGATAATAACAATATCTCCCGGTTGCACAAGTCGTGCTGCAGCTCCATTCAAACAAACAACTCCACTTCCTCTTTCTCCAGGAATAATATACGTTTCTAGTCTAGCACCGTTATTATTGTTTACAATCGCGACTTTTTCATTTGGTAACAAATCTACTGCATCAAGAATATCTTGATCGATAGTAATACTTCCTACATAATTTAAGTTTGCTTCTGTCACAGTTGCACGATGGATTTTGCCGTTCATCATAGTTCTAAACACCGTATACTCCCCCAATTCCCATTAGTAGTTTCTCTTTATTAAACCGTTATGATTACATTATCAATTAGTCTAGCAGATTGGAAAGCAACAGCTAGCGCTATAATACATTGACCCTGTAATTCTTTAACAGATTCAAGAGTAGGATATGAATAGATTTCTATATAATCAATTTTACCTTTTGTTGATTTAGATAAATGTTCAGTCATCAACTTTGTAATTTCATCAGGATTTCGTTCGCCTTCATGAATTGCTTTTTGTGCCAATTGTAGACTTGCATACAATTCTTTAGCTTCTTGTCGCTCCTCTTCTAGAAGGTACACATTTCTTGAACTTTTCGCTAATCCATCTTCCTCACGAACAATCTCTACTCGCACGATCTCAACTGAGAAATTAAAGTCGCTTACAAGTCCTTCTACAACCGCTACTTGCTGTGCATCTTTCAAGCCGAAATATGCACGTGTTGGCTTAACGATATTAAATAATTTTGTTAGAACAGTTGCTACTCCATCGAAATGGCCTGGTCTTGATTTACCACACAACACATCTGTTCGCTTCATCACTTTAACTGTTACAGATGGTTCATCGTGGTACATTTCTTGAACCGTAGGGAAAAAGATAAAATCAACATGATGATTCTTCGCTACTTGCTCATCTCTATCCATATCTCGAGGGTATTGATCCAAATCTTCATTGGCACCGAATTGTAATGGATTGACAAATATACTAAGAACGATGACATCATTATCGCGCCGTGCTTCAGTTAACAGCTTTTCATGACCTTCATGTAAATATCCCATAGTTGGTACAAAGCCAATTTGTTTTCCTTCATTTCGTAAAGGAGTTAATTCATTCTGCAAGTCTTCAATTCTAGTAATAATCTTCATTATTTGCCTCCGTACAGTGCTGCTACTTCCGTTTCTTTCATCGTAAATGAATGTTCTTGAGAAGGGAAAGAAGTATCCTTCACCTCTTTACGATAAGACTTAATTGCCGAAAGAATTTCTTCGTTCACATCACAATATGCTTTAACAAACTTAGGTAGTCGATTAACGCCGTACTTAACCACATCATGGTACACTAACACTTGTCCATCTGTTTCATTCCCAGCACCAATACCGATTGTTGGAATCGTTAATGCTTCTGTGATCATTTTTCCAACTTGATACGGTACACATTCTAACACAAGAGCAATTGCTCCAGCTTCTTCACATTTCTTAGCATCCTGTATAAGCTTCTCGGCAGCTTCAGCGTCTTTCCCTTGTACTTTGTAGCCGCCAAGTACACCTACTGATTGCGGAGTTAATCCTAAATGTGCCACAACAGGAACACCAGCCTTAGTCAAAGCAGAAATTTTGTATAATACTTCATCTGCTCCTTCAACTTTAACAGCATCAGCTCCGCCTTCTTGCATAATTCGAGTGGCATTCTTTAATGTCTCATCTATTGATAAATGATAGCTCATAAACGGCATATCAGTTACGGTAAAAGTATCCTTCGCACCACGTTTTACAGCTTTCGTATGATGAATCATATCATCAACTGTGACCGGAATTGTTGAATCATATCCTAGAACAACCATTCCAAGCGAATCTCCAACTAAAATCATATCCACTTCTGCTTCTTCTGCTATTTTAGCAGAAGGATAATCATAAGCTGTTAACATCACAATCTTTTCATTTTGTTCTTTCATCTTCAAAAACTGGCTATAAAGCTTCATTATTCTTCCTCCTTTTTATTAGAGGAGATAAAACGTTGGCGCTTGCGAGAAAAGTGGAAGTATCCTAAAACTCCCACTTCAAACAAAAAAATCCTTCTTAATACAGAAGGATTCCTTAACGTCCACATTTGTTTCATCCCTCTGTCCCTGTCCATCTACGGATCTAGGCAGATATACTATAGTTATTTAACTAGCCTTCTTAGGTGCAGTTCATTTTTTGATACTGCCCAAAAGTATTATACCAAAGCATGCTAGTTTAATGCTATATATAATGTGAAAATTATGAAAACGTTTTTATATTTCAATATCAGCTGAATAAATGGAGTGTACTTCATTTTTGGAATCTTTAAGAAGTAATACACCATCATCTGTAATACCTAAAGCAATACCTGTTAACCTGCCTTGAGGTGTTGTAGCTGTAATTCTCTTGCCCATATTAATGGCATAGCTCTCCCATAATTGTTTAATACTCGTAAAACCGTCACGTTGAAAGTTTTGATATAAATCTTCCAACTTGGTTAATACAGAACAAATTACTTCTTCTCTTAATAAAGTCTTTCCACCCTCAATTAATAGAGAAGTTGCAATTTCACGTATTTCTGGTGAGAAATCTTCAACTAGTTGATTAACATTAATTCCTACACCAATAACGACTGAATGGATACCATCTGCCTCAGCTTGCATTTCCGTCAGTATTCCACATATTTTCTTACCATTAAGTAAAATATCATTTGGCCACTTAATTTGTGCTGTAATACCTGTTATTTCTTTAATACCTTGTACAACAGCAACCGCTGTAATCAGCGTTAACTTTGGCGCCTGATGAATCGGAATATTAGGCTTCAAAATAATACTCATCCAAATACCCGTTCCTTTAGCAGAGTGCCATTGTCGAGCTAATCGACCTCTTCCTGATGTTTGTTCATCCGCTACAACGATTGTCCCTTCAACTCCCGTTGAGTTTGCTAGTTCATTCGCTACTTTCTGTGTAGAATCTAAACTATCATAATAATAGATTTGCTGACCTAAGATTTTTGATTTCAAATGCAAACGAATGCTATCCGCTGACATTTTCTCAGGAACACTTACAATTCGATAACCTTTTTTCCGAACAGCTTCTAATACATAACCTTCGCTGCGTAAATCTTCGATATGCTTCCATACAGCTGTTCGAGAAGCACCTGTTAATTCAGCAATTTTTTGCCCCGAAATAAATTCATCACCAGCTTGTGCAAAAGCTTCCAATAATTTTTTTCTTATATGAGATTGCATCGTTGCACCTCCTTATATATCGCTTCCGTCTGATTTGGAAGATCTCCATCAATAATTTTCTTCGTTATAATATGTAACGTTTCTTTAATCCACGGTCCTTTTTCACGAGTAGACCATTGCGTAAGTAGTGTCCCGTTAACTTCTAATTGTGAAACATCATGGATTGGTAGTGAATCCCAGATACTCCTTGTTTTTTCTTCAGCCTGTTTAGAATCTAGTTGTTGTAAAAAACAGGATACTTTAATTGCACTTAAACTGTTCTCTATACCTGCAGTAAACAGCGTCATTTTATCATAAAAATCACCTTGATGAATTGCTCGAAGAATCGCTTGAATACGACGAATTCTCTTAACTGGTAGTCTCCAAGCTCGTAAAAAACTGTCGATTTCATCAAGAGATGCCACATAAAAAAGTAATACAGCCCATTTCTCATCAAGATCAAGTTCACCCTGTAAATCATGTTGGACTACTTTCATCAGGCTGTCCTTCTTCTCTGAAAGTCCTGGCAAATAAGCAAACAAGTTCGTTTCAATTAATAATTGAAACGCTTGTTTTACATTTGGCCCAGTTAATAGTTTTTCAAATTCTGCTGTAATTCGCTCAATTGAAATATTATTTAATAATAACTGATTTTCTTCTAAAGCTTGTAATGTCTCATCCGAACAAGTAAAAGAAAGCTGGCTAACGAAACGAAGTGCTCGCATCATTCGAAGTGCATCTTCTGAGAAACGATCATTTGCTTCTCCAACTGTTTCAATTAATCCTTTTTGTATGGCTTGTTGTCCGCCAAAAGGATCAATGATTTCACCTCTCGTATCCATCGCAATCGCATTCATCGTAAAGTCTCGACGCTGTAAATCATCTTGAAGGGAACGAATAAACTTCACTTCCTTCGGTTTACGATAATCGATATACTCACTTTCCACACGATATGTTGTAATCTCATATGATTCACCATGTTCTAGGACCAGTACCGTTCCATGCTGTATACCAACATCAATTGTTTTAGAGAAAATCGATTTCACCTCATCTGGAGTTGCAGATGTAGCAATGTCCACATCATGAATAGGGCGTTGTAATAAATAATCACGTACACAGCCGCCAACAAATACGGCTTCAAAGCCGTGTTCTTCAATTTTCTTTAGTATAGGCAAAGCTTGTACAAATAGTTCATTCATGACAAATCCCTTTCACTTTCAGACAGTAATTTATAATATATATTTTCATATTGAGAAATGATAGAAGTAGAGCAAAATTTCTTGCAAACCGTTTCCAAACAAGCTTCTGAAAACTTCTTATGTAATGCTTCATCTTGTAACAATGAAATAGCGTAGTCCGCACTGGCTTCTATATCCCCAAGTTCACTAATATATCCATTAACTCCGTGATCGATGACTTCAGGAATACCACCAATGTTTGTACCAATGCAAGGAACTCCACAAGCCATTGCTTCTAACAGCACCAAACCAAAGCTTTCCTTCTCAGATAACAGCAACATAAGGTCGCTCATACTATACAACTCTTGTACATTATCTTGCTTTCCTAAAAACAATACATGTTCATGCAATTGCAATTCATCCACTAAATCACATATAACGCTCATTTCAGGTCCATCACCAACTAATAACAGCTTAGAAGGTACCTGTTTCTGCACACGATGGAATACGCGGATAATATCTTGAACTCGTTTCACCTCTCGGAAGTTAGATACATGGATAAGAATTTTTTCATCCTTTAACCCTAAATCTTGTCTAAACGTTGCATCAAGTTGCTTGTTATATACTTTCTCATCAACGAAGTTATAAACAGTATGGATTACTTGGTCAGGATGAATGATTGCCATCGTCTCTTTAGCCAATGAATGAGATACAGCAGTTACATAGTCTGACTTTTCGATACCAAATTTAATTAATCCATGTAACGAATTGTCAGAACCTAACACAGTAATATCCGTTCCATGAAGTGTTGTTACAATTTTCACATCTCGATCAGCCATTTGTTTCGCTAGAATCGCACAAACAGCATGAGGGATAGCATAATGTGCATGAAGAATATCTAATTTCTCACGTTTAATAACCTCTGCAATTTTGCTTGCCATTGATAAATCATAAGGTGGATATTGAAATACAGAATAAGCATTCACTTCTACACTATGAAAAAAGATTCTCGGATGCATTTTCTTCATTCGAAATGGCATGCTACTTGAAATGAAATGAATATTATGGCCTTTATTAGCTAATAATCGTCCTAGTTCCGTCGCAACTACCCCTGATCCACCAACAGTCGGATAACATATAATTCCAATATTTAAGCTCATTTTACTTCTCCTATCAAATCATTTGAAAGCAAAATAGGCTTCTTCGTGAAAAAACCCTCTGCATAGTTGACTCCAACTTCCTTACCGTTCATCTTTTCCCTTGCGACTATACTTTCAATATAATCTTCAACTAGTGGGGTCTTATAACTTGTTTCTGTAGATTCAAATTGGCTCTTATACGCCTGTAAACTCTTTACCTTATCATCGATATGATTTGATATATCTACAACGAAATGTGGCTTATGAAATCCATTAATCATGTAATAATACATCGATTCTACACGATGTGGCTTAAGCCCTTGTTCATCTATATATTTTCTAACACCCGCAGAAAAGCATGCTTCTTCAACAAGCTTTGCACAATTACCATGATCAGGATGACGATCTATCGTATAAGGTACAAATACTAGCCTTGGTTTGTACTTTCTAATAATCGCCGCAATTCGAGCAATATATTCTTCTCTCATAAATAATCCACGATCAGGTAAAAATGCATTTACCCGTTCTTTGATACCTAAAATCGTTCCAGCTACACCCGCTTCAACCATACGTGTGTCTATTGTTCCATTTGAAGACATTTCAGCTTGTGTTAAATCACAAACTACGATATTTTTCCCAGTAGTAGCATATTTAGCAATGGTTCCACCCATACCGATTTCGACATCATCAGCATGTGCTCCGAAAGCAAGGATATCTATTTCATATTGCATTTTCTTACTCACCTTAATTTTATAATTTTCTCCAATCAATATCTCCACGCTCTAAACCATGGATAAGCACTTCAGCTGTTCCCATATTCGTCGCAAGCGGGATTTTATATACATCGCAAAGTCTAACAAGTGCAGTCACATCAGGTTCGTGAGGTTGAGCAGTAAGCGGATCACGAAAGAAGAAGACAACATCCATTTCATTGTTGGCAATTCGTGCACCGATTTGCTGATCGCCTCCGAGCGGACCTGATTGATACTTATGTACTGTTAAACCGGTCTCTTCCGTAATTCTTGAACCAGTTGTACCGGTTGCAAAGAGTGTATTCTTCTCGAAAATATGTCGGTAAGCCGTCACAAAGCCAACTAAATCATCTTTCTTCTTATCATGTGCGATCAATGCAATATTCACGTTAAAACACTCCTATTCAATAATGTTTTCTAACCCGTATACTAGCACATCTAACTTCATCACATTTTCCACAGCAACCTTTACTCCAGACATAAATGAAGCACGATTATAAGAGTCGTGGCGAATAGTTAATGTTTGTCCGTCTGCACCGAATAATACTTGTTGATGGGCGATTAATCCTGGAAGACGTACACTATGAATATGCATTCCATCAATACTCGCACCACGTGCGCCAGGAATTGTTTCTTTTTCATTTGGGTGTCCTTGTAGTTTCGGTTCACGAACTTCGCGAATTAAATCTGCCGTTTTCACTGCTGTACCAGACGGAGCATCTAGTTTTTGATCATGATGCAACTCAATGATTTCAACATCTTGAAAATATTTTGCCGCCATTTGTGAAAACTTCATCATTAAAATAGCACCAATTGCAAAGTTAGGAGCTATAATACAACCTAAACCTGTTTTACTGCATAATTCATCTAGCTCTTTCAAATCATCTTTTGAAAACCCTGTTGTTCCGACTACTGGTCTTACACCGTGCTGTAAAGCTGTTACGGTATGATGCATTCCTACTTCAGGAGTCGTTAAATCTACTAAAACATCCGCTTGAACTTCTTGAAAGCATTTTGCAATATCTGAATAAATAGGCGCAGAAATACCCGCAAATCCCTCTACATCTTGTAAATTGCCACCATCGTTTTTACGGTCGATTACAGCTACTAATTCAAAGTTTTCCGTTTCATTCACTAAGAGTACCGCTTCTTTCCCCATTCTACCCCTTGGGCCTGCAATAACAATCTTTACTGTTTCCACTTTATTCGTTCCCCTTTTCTTGTTCTATTTTAGTCCATCTATTTTGATCTCTTGTTTGAAACTTATTCATGACCAAATCGTGTGCTTCTTCAAGATCAATATTTAAAGAATTAGCGAAACAAATTAGAACAAATAACATATCCCCTAATTCTTCTTTAATTTCTTTTTCATCTTCAGTCGCTTTTTTTGGTTTTTCTCCATAATAATGATTTACTTCACGAGAAAGTTCTCCTAACTCTTCTGTCATTCGCGCTAGCATAGCAAGTGGACTGAAATATCCCTCTTTAAACTGTCCAATATATTGATCCACTTCATCTTGTAAAGTCTTCATGCTTTTCGGCATATTCATCATCCTTTATATGTACATTCGTAATTTCATTATAACAAAATTTGCTTCTTTCATTTTACTATGTAAATCGCTAAAAGAAAAAGAACATATATTTGCAAATTATTCCACTCGAAAAGTGAGTATACTCCATGTTAACGAAAAGAGTATAGTAATTCAAACCTTTCTTCATTTAACGTAGAAAAGAATACTACTTTATATAAAATCCTATACTATGAAGTTATTTGCCTTCACATAATTACTTCTTATATAATTAAGAGCACGTACGTGCATATACTTTGTACAACTTGGGGGTGGACACTTGTGATTTATGGGTTAAAATTTAAAAACATATTATTCATTCTTTTAGGGGCGGGAATTTTTGCATTTGGATTAGTACATTTTAATATGCAAAACCATTTAGCAGAAGGTGGCTTCACAGGGATTACATTGATCCTTTATCAATTATGGGAAATAAATCCTTCTGTCTCCAACTTAGTGTTAAACCTCCCAGTATTCTTTATCGGTTGGCGTTTCCTTGGTCGTACTTCGTTTCTGTATACCATTATCGGAACAGTCGGACTTTCTATTTGGCTAGCTATTTTCGAACGAAAACAATTTCATATTCCACTAGAAAATGATTTAATGCTTGTATCCTTGTTTGCTGGTGCCTTTATCGGTGTAGGTCTAGGGATTATTTTCAGATATGGTGGCACAACAGGTGGGGTAGATATTATCGCTCGCCTCGTTCAAAAGTACGTTGGTTGGAACATGGGACGAACAATGTTCATCTTTGATGCTGTTGTTATTGGCTTGTCTCTATTAACCTACTTAAATTATCGTCAAGGTATGTACACCTTAATTGCTGTTCTGATCGCAGCGAAATTGATAGATTTCATGCAAGAAGGTGCCTACACTGCTAGAGGTGCAATGATTATTAGCGAAAGAAATGATGAAATATCCGATGTTATTATGAAAGAAATGGAACGTGGCGTTACAGTGCTTAAAGGTTACGGCTCCTATTCGAAGAAAGATCGTGAAGTTCTTTATTGCGTCGTAGGTAAGAATGAAATCGTACGTTTGAAAAATGCCATTACTTCTGTAGATCCACACGCATTTGTATCCGTTAGCATTGTTCATGATGTACTTGGTGAAGGCTTCACACATGATGAAAATAAGAATCCAATTGAAAGATAAGCAGAACAAAAGCGCAAGTCGCGCCCGTTCAGCGCCGTATGAGACTTACGCACTTCGCACGAGATAAAGGAAACACGAAGAGCTGATAAGCGATTCGATTGTCTAGCTTCAACGGCCATCCCCTCGTGTCATAAGCCAAACCACTTCGGAAATCAGGATTTCCTGTGTGATTCGGCTTATGACAGCGGGGCTAAACGGACCGTTTCCTCATTTCATAGTTGACTTAT
>NZ_JBALMO010000041.1:0-19807 GCF_036963345.1 Bacillus sp. JJ722 | reverse complement strand
AGCTGGACGTAGATTCACTAAATATAAAGTGATCAACAACGAATTATTTTATAACTTCCTAAACAATAAAAAAAACTGGCCCAAAAGAGTTAAATCAAGTAATCAAACCCTTTTGGATCAGCTTTATGCTGAAATATATGAAAACCAAAGATCTTTAATTTGATCTGATAAGATCGGTGTATACTTAATCATCGTTTCCGCTAAAACCGACCCTTGAATACCGTCTTGAATACTATGCACTGGTAAGAGCGCAGCTAGGTATAAGAGGATAAACATGATAAGATAAGTTTCAAGGAATCCAAGAATTCCTCCACCCCATCTGTTTAACTGCTTAAGAATTGGAAATTGTGCTAGGAAATCGAACATCGATCCAAGAATTTGCCAAGCAATCTTCACAACAAAGAAGATAATAATAAAGGCTATCGCATTATAATATGCTTGGTCAATACCTACATTATCAAATAACATCGTAATAGTTGAAGTATCAGCAACTGATGGAAATGGTATCCATAATTCTAACTTCGGTGCAAGTTCATCGTAGAAAATAACAGCGACAATAAACGCTACTATAAAGCCTGTCATATGTATTAGTTGAAGAATGAATCCTCGTCTCAAACCGACAAGAAGACCGATCATAAAGATGGCCAAAATTATTATGTCAAGCATCGTGTTCAATCCTTTTCGTTCTTTTGTTCTCTTTGAATGTCTTGCAGTTGTTCTTTCACTTTAAGATAATCATGAATTGTATTCACCGCTGTAAGGACTGCTAGTTTACTAACATCGAGAGATGGATTCTTTTCACTAATTTCACGCATCTTATCATCAACAAGAGAGGCAACTAAGCGAATATGGCTGGAAGATTCCGTGCCGACAATGGTATATTGCTGGCCATATATATCAACTGTTATTTTATTTTTATTATTGTCTGACAAGGTCATACCTCCCTATTCCAAAGAATCCTAATCTCTATGATACCATGAACATGTTAACCTTGAAAGAAAAAAACATAACTTTAATCAGCCTGTAACACACTGACTAGATATATTAAATATCAAGATGTATACTCTTCTATGACTGCAATTTATATTACAGAAATTATGCAAAAATATTAACTTTATATTAAAAAAAGGAGATTTGACCAATGGCAAACGTCGTTTTAAAAATGACTCTTTCTTCCATTTCTGAATTAAAAAGTCATTACCAAGCCAAATTAGCGTCCACTGTACCACCAGGCGGTGTTTTCTCAGCAAAGGGTGACCGCTGCAATATAACAGCCTACAAATCTGGAAAAGTACTGTTTCAAGGTGCAAACGCGGAAAAGGAAGCAAGTCTCTGGAGTTCTAAAGCTAGTACACCAACACAAACTACATCCACTAAGAAAAATTCAGTTAAAAGCCATGAATATTCTCCACCAAGTAATATAGGTGAAATGAGCATCATCGGCTCCGATGAAGTTGGTACTGGTGACTACTTCGGACCTATCACTGTGGCAGCTGTATATGCTGATCGAGCTTCCATCCCTCTATTAAAAGAACTAGGGGTAAGAGATTCAAAGAACATTAAAGACCCTGAAATACTTCAAATCGCGTCTCAATTAAAGCATGCTGTACCTTTTTCACTGTTTGTTTTGGATAACGTGAAATATAATGCCCTGCAAGCAAAAGGTATGTCACAAGGGAAAATCAAGGCTTATTTACATAATTTAGCTCTCAAAAAACTGATTGATAAGATCGCACCAACTGAAGCTGAAGCTGTTCTTGTCGACCAATTCGCCAAACCCGATATATTCTTTAATTATTTAAAAGGACAGGACATATTTCAAGCGAAAAACATCTATTTAAGCACAGGAGCTGAAAGCATTCATGTTAGCGTTGCTGCTGCTTCCATTCTGGCGCGTGCAGCCTTCGTTAAAAAATTTGAAGAACTAAGCAAACAAGCTGGCTTCACCATCCCAAAAGGAGCAGGTCCTCACGTTGATGTCGCAGCTGCTAAACTGATCAAAACAAAAGGAATGGACAGTTTGCAAACCTTCACCAAACTCCATTTTGCGAATACGGAAAAAGCGAAGAATTTGTTAAGAAAATAATCCAGCCACTTCTTGCAATAATCCAGCGGGTTTTCGAATTAATTCGTCCACTTTTCTTAATAATCCAGCGGGTTTTTAAATTATTTCGTCCGTTTTCAAAAAAAGATGACCTCAGATTTATCCGAAGTCATCTTTTTTCTATCTATTACCCACGCAATTCAGCGCCAGCTTTTTCTTTAACAGCATCCAATACTTTCGTATGTGCTTTTGTTACATCTTCGTCTGTTAATGTTTTAGTAGGATCGAAGTATTTTAATGAGAACGCAATTGATTTCTTGCCTTCTTCCATGCGGTCTCCTTCATATAAGTCGAATACAGAAACTTCTTTCAATAACTTACCACCAGCTTCTGTAATGATTGCTTGAATTTCACCAGCTACAGTCCCTTTATCTACAACAAGTGCGATATCACGAGTGATTGATGGGAAACGAGGGATACTCGTATAAGCAATCGGTGCCACAGCCGCTTCTAGTAACGCTTTTAATGAAAGTTCAAACACATATGTTGCTTTAATATCATGGTTTTGTTCAACTGTTGGATGTACTTGACCAATATAACCGATATATTCGCCATTTAGTGTAACACTAGCTGTTCTCCCTGGATGCATTCCTTCAACAACAGCTGCTTGGAAAGAAATTTGATCGCTTAAGCCAAGCTTTTCAAACATACCTTCAAGAATACCTTTAGCTACATAGAAATCTACTTGTTTCTTTTCACCTTGCCATAATTGAGAATGCCATAAGCCTGTAATAGCTCCAGCCACATGTTCTCTTTCTATTGGTAATTCACCATCAGTGTTGTTTAAGTATACTGTACCTGTTTCATACAGGGCGATTGCATCATTTTGACGAGCTACATTGTATTGTAATGCTTCTAATAAATGAGGCACTAAGCTTTGACGAAGTACGCTTCTTTCCTCACTCATTGGCATAGCAAGCTTAACAGTGTCCGCCTTTTCAATTGCAAAAGCTGTTGCTTTTTCTTCAGAAGTTAAACCGTAAGTAACTGCTTGATAAAGACCCGCCCCTTCTAAATAACGGCGAACAAGACGGCGCTTAGATTGGTAAGGTGTTAATTGCCCTACTGTACCAGTAGCTGCTGGAAGTGTTTTTGGAATATGATCATAGCCATATAAACGAGCTACTTCTTCTACTAAGTCTTCTGGAATAGTAATGTCTCCACGACGAGTTGGTACTGTTACAGTAATTGTATTTCCTTCAACTGCGCTTTCGAACTTCAATGCTGCAAAAATAGCTTCTACATCAGCCATCGTTAAAGCTGTACCTAATAACGTATTGATTTTATCAACTGTAATAGATACTACAGCTGGTTCAATTGTTAATGTATCCACTTCAACAGAACCAGCTAATACTGTGCCGCTTGCATATTGCTCCATAAGAGCTACAGCGCGATCAGCTGCTGCACGTACACGAGTTGGATCTACACCTTTTTCGTAACGAGCACTTGCTTCACTACGTAGTGAATGATCTTTCGAAGTTCTGCGTACAGATGCACCTGTAAAGTATGCTGATTCAAGAAGAACAGTTGTTGTCTCATCACCTACTTCAGAGTTTGCTCCACCCATAACGCCCGCAAGTGCAACTGGCTCTGTTCCGTTTGTAATAACAAGTTGATGATCTTGTAACGTACGTTCTGCATCATCAAGAGTCACCATTTTCTCTCCGGCTTTGGCTTTTCTGACAACAATTTTCTTAGAGCCTAATTTGTCGTAATCAAAAGCATGAAGCGGTTGACCGTATTCTAATAAAATGTAATTTGTAATGTCGACAACATTATTGTGTGGACGAATACCAGCTGCCATTAAAGTAGTTTGTAACCAAAGTGGAGATGGACCAACTTTTACATCTTTAATAACACGAGCTGTATACAATGGATTATCTTCTTGTGCTTCTACTTCGACAGCAATGTAGTCAGAAGCTTGTTCATTGCTTTCTGTTACATTGATTTCTGGCCACTTCACTTCTTTACCAAGAACTGCACCAACTTCATATGCAACCCCTAGCATACTTAAGCAGTCTGAACGGTTTGGTGTTAAGCCAAGCTCTAGTACTTCATCATCTAAGCTAAGTTGTACTAATGCATCTGTGCCTACTTCTACATCGCTTGGGAATACAAATATACCTGTACTGTATTCTTTCGCAATCAACTTGCTTTCAATACCAAGCTCTTGAAGAGAACAAATCATACCGTGTGAAGCTTGCCCACGAAGTTTTGCTTTCTTAATTTTGAAGTTACCAGGAAGAACTGCACCTACAGTTGCTACAGCCACTTTTTGTCCAGCATCTACGTTAGGTGCTCCACAAACAATTTGAACTGGCTCTTCTGCACCGATATCCACTTGACATACGTTCAGCTTATCCGCTTCTGGATGCTTCACTTTCTCTAAAACGTGCCCTACCACTACACCTTTAATACCTTCATTTTTCTTTTCGACACCTTCAACTTCAATACCGCTCTTCGTAATTTTGTCAGCTAATTCGTCTGCTGAAATACCATTTATATTTACATATTGTTGTAGCCATTTATATGAAACAAACATTGTATAACCCTCCTCTTAATTATTCTTCGTTACGCTCGAATTGTTTTAAGAAACGAATATCATTGCTATAGAAATGTCTAATATCATCGATACCATATTTCAACATGGCAATACGCTCTACACCAATACCGAAAGCGAATCCAGAATATACTTCAGGATCGAAACCTGACATTCTTAACACATTTGGATGAACCATACCCGCTCCAAGCACTTCAATCCAGCCCGTTTGCTTACAAACATTACAGCCTTTTCCGCTACAGATTTTACATGAAATATCCACTTCTACAGAAGGCTCAGTGAATGGGAAGAAGCTTGGACGAAGGCGAATGTCACGCTCTTGACCGAACATTTTCTTTGCAAACACTTCTAAAGTTCCAGATAAGTCACTCATCGCAATATTCTTATCTACTACTAAACCTTCAATTTGCATAAATTGATGTGAGTGAGTCGCATCATCATTATCACGGCGATATACTTTACCAGGACAAATGATTTTCACTGGTCCTTTACCAGCGTGCTTTAACATTGTTCTTACTTGAACTGGTGAAGTATGCGTACGCATTAATGTTTCATCCGTAATATAGAAGCTATCTTGCATATCACGAGCAGGGTGACCTTGTGGCAAGTTCAAAGCTTCAAAGTTGTAGTAGTCTTGCTCTACTTCTGGACCTTCTTCTACTGAGTAACCCATTCCAATAAATAAATCTTCTGCTTCTTCAATAATTCGTGTTAGTGGATGAGATGCTCCTGCTTTTACTGTGTAACCAGGAAGTGTCACATCAATTGTTTCTGATGCTAGTTTCGCATTTATTGCAGCTTCTTCAAGTACGGATTGTTTACTTTCAATGCTCTTTGCTATCTCTTCACGAATTACGTTTACTAAAGCTCCCATTTTCGGACGCTCTTCAGCTGATAATTTACCCATTCCTCTTAATACTTCAGTGATTGGGCCTTTCTTTCCAAGGTAAGCTACACGCACATCGTTTAATTGTTTCAAATCCGATGCTTCTTCAATTTTTTGAAGGGCTTCTGCTTGTAGTTGCTTTAACGTTTCTTGCATAATATATTTCCTCCTTTATCCGATTTATCATCGGTATTCATACTCATCATTTGTGAAACCCTGTAAGCTAAATGGAATTCCAACTTGGCTCCGTATGGGCTTGAACGAGCCGACCGAGATGAGCCCGCCGTTGAATTTTCGTAAGTAGGCTGACGAAATCCATTAGAGATGGTAACTACAGCTAGACATACAAAAAAACCTCGTCCCCTAATAAAAGGGACGAGGTTATCGTCGTGGTACCACCCTTGTTTATGTACAAATCATCTGTACAATACTTCATTGGATTAACGGTCTTCTAAACCGGAGCATCTTTACGCATATGCGGTCCCGATGTCAGCTCGAGAGGTGAACTTCACTCTTTCTACTATGATAAAAATGCTTTCAGTCTAAGGCATTTTCTCCCTTGATCTTTCGTAAGAGCTACTTTTCTCTGTCAACGCTTTTCATATTTGAATTATACTTTCATATTATAGAGACTTTTCCTACTGTATGCAACTACGGTTAAAAAAGTTCTTCATCTATTTACAAAATTGATATAATAAAATTCCTGTCGCCACTGTTACATTTAATGATTCTGCTTCGCCTACGATTGGAATATATAAGTTCTGATCGCACTGCTGTAATATCACATCACTAACGCCATTTCCTTCATTACCCATTACTAATGCATACTTCTCATCTAACTGAACGTCACGGTAATCCATCGCATTTTGTAGTGACGTACCATATACCGTAATACCTTGAGCTTGTAGCTTTGGAATCCATTCTTGTAAATCCCCTTTAATAACAGGAATATGAAAGATTGAACCTTGAGTTGATCGCAATGCTTTCCCATTATATACATCAACACATCCATCGCCACAAACAACAACCTCTACTCCTGCTGCATCAGCAGTACGAATAATTGTTCCAATATTGCCAGGATCTTGAACACCATCTAATAGCAATACGCGCGAATATGACGTTGTATTTAATTGCTTTTGATCACAAATAGCAAAAATCCCTTGAGTTGTTTCCGTTTCTGCTAAAGCTTTTGCAACAGCAGATGATACTCGATATATCTCCTGATTATCAACATTCCATCCATTTGGAATTTCTATATTTTCATCTACGATAAGCAGATTCGCATAATCTTTTTTTAATGCTTCTTCCACTAAATGAAAACCTTCCACGATAAATTGTTTTGCTTTATCTCGTCCTTTTTTCGCAGTCAGTTTCTTCCATTCTTTCACTTTGTCATTTTGTATAGATTGAATGAACTTCAAGTTATCATTCACTCCTTTTCTACTGTCCGATTTTCCTATTATAGCCTAAACATTATACATAATAAATCAACACTTGTGAAAAAATAAGCGGGAGAACTGTGTAAGGAGGGAAAAAGATGAATTTAAATTTGCGACATGCTGTCATTCACAACGTAGCTGGCAATAGCCAAGATCAACTCCAAGATACTATCGTCGATGCCATTCAAAGCGGTGAAGAAAAGATGCTTCCCGGTCTCGGAGTCCTCTTTGAAGTCATTTGGCAAAACTCTACCCCTGAAGAAAAGAAAGAAATGTTATATGTATTAGAAAGCGGATTGAAAAAGTAACATACATTTACTAAGTGGGGGGCATGCCCCCCACTTAAAATCATTTTAGGAAACGGCGACCAAAAGAAAGAGCGTTCTTGAACATGTGTTTTATTAATGATTTCCAATAAAAGCTGATAACTAGCAATCTGGTACATTATTTCTCAACTATTCGCTTGTATACTCTTTCAGGTCTTCCAACGGTACCATATACCAAATCTGCTTTTAGTTTTTCTTCTCCAACTAAATGCTCTAAATACCTTCTTGCCGTTGTACGGCTTACTCCAATTTTCTCCGCGATTCCTTCTGCATTATAACCGTTTGATTGTATACTTATTACATCCAAGACTTTTTCAAGGGTCAGTGGATCAATCCCTTTAGGAACAAAGGCTTTTTCCTGTTGTTTCTTTTCCTGTGAAAATAGTTGATCAATCGCTTGTTGAGTAACTGCTGAAGGTTCTTTCTTCAAATCTTGTAATTTCTGACGATACTGCTTATATCGAAGCAACGATTGCTGGAATCGATCAAAAAGAACGGGTTTTATAATATAATCAAATACACCAATTGTAATTGCCTCTTGAATCTTATCCAATTCCTTTGTAGCCGTAATCATAATAACATCAATTTGTGTTCCACTTTGTTTTGTATTTTTCAAGAATTGCAGACCGTTCATATCGGGAAAATACACATCTAATAATATTAACTGTGGCTTGTATATTTCCATAAACATCTCAGCATCTTGATGATTCGTTGCTATTCCGACCACTTGAAAGCCATCCATTCTTTCAATAAACGTTTTCTGGATACTAGCTATTCTCAAATCATCCTCTATAATCAGTATTTCAATACAATCATTCATCCAGATCCCCCCCTACTCTTTGGAATAGCAATTGTAAAAGTAGTTCCTTTATATAATTCACTATAAAAAGTGACAGTACCCCCTAAATGCTCTACCGCATTTTTCACAAGTCGTAAGCCTAAACCTGAATTATGTTCACTATGTTTCGTTGAAAAACCTTCATCGAAGATAAGGTGGTAATATTCACTTGAAATTCCAACTCCATTATCACTAACTTCTATTATAAGTTCTTTTCCTAAATCTGTTAAAAATAGGGACACCTTCTTTTTCTGTGCAGAATGATTCTCTAATACAGCATCAAATGCATTATTCACTAGATTCCCTATAATCGTAACTAGCTCATTACGTCCTATAGAGGTAGGTACATCAACAAATGAACTTTCTCTGTCTAATTGAAATTCAATCTTCTTTTCACTTGCTAAGCTGTATTTCCCTAATATACATCCGGCAATAATATGATCAGGAATTTCTGTCATTAGAAACGAAAGTTGTTCTTGGGCTACATCTGATTCATCAGTAATTAATTCGATTGCTTCTTTATATGATTCTAATTGTATTAACCCTAATAATGTATACATTTTATTGGAGTATTCATGCGTTTGGGCTCTCAACCCTTCTGCATAGGATCTCATATGCGAAAGTTCCTGTAGAACTTTAGATAACTCTGATTTATTACGTAAACTAGCCACAGCCCCAATAACGTATCCATTATTAGAATGAATAGGAATACGATTCGTTACGAAAACCTCACTATTAATAAACATTTCACGATCATATTCTGCTTTACCTGTTCCTACTACATCTAAAAGGTGGGTGTTTTTGACTACTGTTCTAATGTCTGTGCCACGAAGTTTTCTGTCTAATGGAACATTCAGCATCTTATGGGCTTTTTCATTAACGACAGTAATATGTCCACGTTTATCAATAGCGATGATTCCTTCATGTATAGATTCTAATATGGTGTGTTTTTCAAGATACATTCTAGCTATTTCCTTTGGTTCAAGGCCAAAAAGAGCCCTCTTAATATTTTGCGAGAGAAGGAAAGCAGCAATAATACCTCCCATTAAAATGACAATGGTTAGAACAAGGATTTTATTTTTCACTTTTCTGACTTCTTTTGCGATATCTGTTTCTAAATATCCAACTGAGACAACACCAACCACCTCTTTGTTCTCATTGAATATCGGCGCTTTTCCACGTATGGATGGTCCCAGCGATCCAATAGATTCAAACACACTTGCTTTACCTTGAAAAGCAAGTTCGTTATCTCCACCAATCATTTTCTTGCCAAGGCGATCTTCTTTAGGATGTGAATATCTTATTCCTTCTTTATTACCAATAACGATGAATTCCGCATTAACTTCTTGTCGTACTTCCTCAGCAATCGGCTGAATAATCTTTGCAGGATTACTTGTAGCGAATGCCGCGATAATATCATCATCAACTGCAAGTGTCTGAGCTAGCGACAGCGCTTTCAAACCTTTTTCTTTTTTTAAGCTTTTTTCAACTAATTCAGCATATGTAATGCCAAAAAAACTGCCTATCATTAGTATAATAAACGATATACCAAGCATCAGTTTAATCTGTAATCGCAATAAACCACCTCTTTGTTACAATTATATTATTTTACTATTCTATACTATTTGATCCTTTTATTTCTAGTATCGTATTTTATATAACAAAAAACCAAATAGCAATATGCCATTTGGTTTTAGATCGTTCATTCACCTTCTCTTATCCTTCTACATTTACAATGACTTCTTTTCCTCTCATTTTAATGATGATCGGAATGATAAGCCATAATGCCATAAATATTAGGAAAGCTAACGAAAGTGGTCTTGTAAAAAAGATACTATAGTCTCCATTAGAAATTGTTAACGCTCTGCGCAGATTATTTTCAATCATTGGCCCAAGTACAAGCCCCAACACTAGCGGAGCAACTGGATAATCATGCTTAGCGAAGAAGTAGCCAAATATACCACATGCCAACAATAGCAATAAATCATTTGTTGAAACTTGAACTGCATAAACTCCGAATATCGAAATGGCAATAATAATAGGCAATAAATATTTTTTCGGTGTTTCTATAATTTTAGCAAAGACTTTTACTAAAGGTAAATTTAACACAAGCAACATCAGATTACCGATAAACATACTCGCTATCAATCCCCACGCTACCTCAGGATGATCTTCAAATAATAAAGGCCCTGGCTGAATATTGTACATCATAAAAGCCCCCATTAGAATAGCTGTAGTACCGGAGCCCGGAATACCTAATGTTAATAATGGAATCATAGCTCCACCAGAAGCAGCATTATTAGCTGACTCTGGAGCAGCCACACCCTCTATTGCACCTTTACCAAATTTTTCAGGATTTTTACTAATTTTCTTTTCCATGATGTAAGAGAAAAACGAAGCTAATGTCGCACCAGCACCTGGTAAAATACCTATAAAGAATCCTAATAAAGAACCTCGTGCAATTGGACCAGTGGATTTTTTAAACTCCTGCTTAGAAGGCAATAAATTATTGATTCTAGCAATTTTCCCTACTTCATCATCTTTTTCAATAATGGTCTTAAACACTTCTCCTAAGGCAAACAATCCGACAGCAAGTGTTAAGAACTCAATACCTTGAAATAACCATGGATTGTCAAACGTAAAGCGAGCAATTCCAGATACGTTATCGACACCTATCGTTGCAATTAACAAACCTAATACTGTCATAATTAAAGCCTTTGTTACTGATTTCCCCGCTAATCCACTCACTGCTGCCAGACCAAGCAGCATTAATGAGAAGTACTCGGCAGGACCAAACTTTAACGCAACTTGTGATAACGGCTTTGCTAACAGAGTAAGAGCGATTAACGTTACAATTCCCGCGAAAAATGAACCAATAGCAGCAATGGATAACGCACTCCCGGCACGTCCATTCTTTGCCATTTGATAACCATCCAGTGTCGTTACTACCGATGAAGACTCTCCTGGAGTATTAAGGAGGATTGAAGTAGTTGATCCTCCATACATGGCTCCATAGTATACTCCCGCTAACAATATGATGGAACTTGTTGCAGCCTGTTCAGGGGCAAGTCCACCAGTTAAAGAAGCAGTAACTGGAATTAAGAGAGCAACCCCACTCATAGGTCCAATTCCTGGCAAAACGCCTACTGCAGTCCCAATTAATACACCGACAAATGCAAACAGCAAATTATACCAAACAAACGCTGTTTCAAATCCAGCTAATAGATATTCCAAAGTATCCACTGATGATCTCCTTTCCTTACATTAACCATATCGGCCACCCTGGTAATGTTCCTTTTAAAACTTCAACATATAAATAATAAACAGCGCCTGAGAAACAGCCAGCAATGATTAATGATGTAACCCATTTACCTTTATCCATTATTTGAAAGCTAATGAATAAGAATAAAAACGTTGTAATGACATAGCCGATGTACTCTAGCACTAGTATATAAAGGAGTGCCAAAGTAAAAATCATACCAAAACTTTTTATATCTAATTGTCCTGCTTCCTTCTCTTTGTTCCGCCCATCTTTTAAAGCTTCAAAAAATAATTTGATACTTAATAGTGTTAAAATTGCTCCTAACCAGAAAGGGAAAATATCAGGTCCCACTTCACTACCATAGGAAGAAGTAGATAATTGTTTACTTCCAACCATAAACAAAATACCTACACAACTAAGCAAGACTGCAGCTACTCGATCAAAACTTAAAATCATAGTTTCTCCTCCACATTAAGGCGCTATTACTTCTCCATACCTAGCGCTTCTAACAATTCCTGTACTTGCTTCTCTTGTTCAACTAAAAATGACTGAAACATTTTACTGTCTTTATAATCTTCTTCCCAACCTTGTTTTGCCACTTCTTGCTTCCATTCATCAGAATTTACAAGCTTACTGATTGTATCATCCCAGTACTTCTTCGCATCTTTGGACATCTTCTCTGATCCGAATACACCTCTCCAGATGGCAAATTCAGCATCTATTCCTTGTTCCTTAGCAGTTGGAACATCTTTAAATTCCTCTCCAGCTAATCTTTCTGGTGACATAACAGCTAGAACACGTACTTTACCTGCTTTTACGAATTCCTTAACACTAGATGCATCTGTTCCAATTACATCAGCATTTCCACCAAGCAATGCTGTAAGAGCTTCTCCCCCGCCATCATAAGAAACATACTTTACTTTAGCCGGGTCAACACCATATTTAAACGGTGGAAGAATCGAAATTAAATGATCCATTGAACCAGGCGCTGAACCTCCAGCAAAGGTAAGTTTTTTCGGATCCTTTTTTACATCATCCAATAAAGATTTCAAATCCTTATATTTTGAATCAGCACGAACGACAATTGTTCCAAAATCCTTTGTAAGCTGTGCTAACGGTGTTGTATTCTTATAACCGTATGGCGAATTTCCTTCTTTTTTCAGATTATTAATAATGATTGGTGGAGAATTAACAAATAGTTTTTCATTATTTTGTTGATCTTGTGTAGCAAACTCAGCCATAAAAACGGCTCCCCCACCACCCGGTTTATTTTCTACTGTTAATGGTTGTGTTACTAATTTCGTTTCACTTAATACTTTAGTAAATGATCTCGCAGTCATATCCCAACCGCCACCTGCACCAGATGGAGCGACTACCGAGATCGCTTTGTCAGGATAAGTAGACTTTTTATTATCCTCTTCAGATGTAGTAGAACTACTAGAGCACGCCCCTAAACTTAGCGCCAACATACCTACGCAAATAAATGAAGCTACTTTCTTTTTCGATAAAACCATTATTCCATCCCCTTCTTGAAAACGTTTTCTTAATTTTACAGAATAATAGTAATATTGAAAGTTTTTATACATAAATAGCATTAAAAAATTTAACTTCATTTTGTTCATAAAGTTCACAAGATCTGTTACTCCTTGATACACATAACTAAAGCCTGTGATAGATACAACTCTATTCACAGGCTTTTTAATTGTTCAAAACAAAGAAAGAAGTTAAGCATATCAGTCGTTATTTAACGACCTTTTTGCCTAACTTCTTTCTAAATTGATTAATCAAATGTAATAGTATTCACCGCATCACGATCAAGTCGCTTAATTACTTCAGTAATTAGCTTCACTGTGTTTTCATAATCATCACGATGTAGAAGTGCAGCATGTGAATGGATGTATCGTGTAGCAATTGTAATAGATAACGCTGGAACACCGTTAGCCGTTACATGGATAGAGCCAGAGTCCGTACCACCGCCAGCCATCGCATCGAACTGATAAGGAATTTCTAATTCATCCGCTACATTTGTGATAAAGTCGCGTAAGCCTTTATGAGAAACCATACTTGCATCATATAGGACAATTCCAGGGCCTTTTCCAAGCTTACCCATTGCTTCTTTTTCCGTTACACCAGGTGTGTCTCCGGCAATCCCCACATCAACAGCAAATGCGATATCAGGTTGTACTTTGAAGGCTGCTGTTTTCGCTCCGCGAAGACCTACTTCCTCTTGTACTGTTCCAACACCGTAAACGATATTTGGATGATTTTCTGATTTTAAATTTTTTAATACATCAATTGCAATTGCACACCCAATTCGGTTATCCCATGCTTTCGCAAGTAACATTTTCGGATTATTCATCACCGTAAATTCGAAATATGGTACTACCATATCCCCAGGGCGAACACCCCACTCAGTCACTTCTTCACGAGTTGAAGCACCGATATCAATAAACATGTCTTTGATCTCAACAGGTTTTTTACGAGCTTCAGGTGGTAAAATATGAGGTGGTTTTGAACCGATGATACCCGTAATTTCCCCTTTGCTAGTTACAATTGTCACGCGCTGAGCTAGCATAACTTGTGACCACCAGCCACCAACTGTTTGGAAATATATAAAGCCTTTATCATCTATACGTGTAACCATGAAGCCTACTTCATCTAAATGACCGGCCACCATAATTTTCGGACCGTTTTCTTGGCCAACTTTTGTGGCTACTAAGCTTCCTAAACCATCTGTTGTTACTTCATCAGCATATGGTGATATGTATTTTGTCATAACATCTCGTGCTTCTTTTTCATTACCCGGAATCGCTTTAGCATCCGTTAACTCTTTAAGCATCGTTAGAGTTGAATCTAATTTTGTCATACAGTTTACCTCCTAATTCTTTCAACTATTCCTATTATACCTTTACTATTACGGTTCTAGAAGAAAACTAACTGTAATTTGCCAAAATAAAACGAATCATTCGTCAAATCACCTTCGTGTACGTCACTTTCGGTAAATACGCTTCATTTGATACACGACGAAGCTAGACCAACTGAAAAATAAGAAGTAAGTCTAGTAAAGCTAAAATAGGTAGACCTATTTTAAAATTCATATGCTTTGTCTTATGTCGAAACAAAAACATTCCAATCGCCGCTCCAACTGCTCCACCAATGATTGCAACACCCCACAATGTCGCTTCTGATATTCGATATTTTCCTTGTCTAGCTTTTCGTTTATCAATCCCCATTATCGTCAAACCGAGGATATTTATTACACAAAAATAATACAGAACAAACTCCATGCTTCTTACCTCCATTTATTTTAAACATATTCACTTATTCCTTATTGCCTTGTAATAATTAGTCTCTTACTTTATTGTAAGCCAAAAGAAGCCATCCTCCTATAAGGAGAATGGCTTCTTAACTGCTCTTCGCTCTAAGAACGAAAGGGCATATTATTTTTCTAAGTGTTTTTTAGCAGTGTTTGCTAATTCAGCGAATGCAGCAGCATCAGCAACAGCAAGGTCAGCTAACATTTTACGGTTTACTTCGATTTCAGCAAGCTTTAAACCGTGCATTAAACGGCTATAAGAAAGACCGTTAATACGAGCAGCTGCATTGATACGAGTAATCCATAATTTACGGAAGTCGCGTTTCTTTTGGCGACGATCGCGGAATGCATAATTCCATGATTTCATTACTTGTTGGTTTGCAACTTTATATAATGTATGTTTTGAACCATAATAACCTTTTGCTAATTTAAGAACTTTTTTACGACGTTTGCGAGTAACAGTACCGCCTTTTACACGTGGCATGTAATTCCCTCCTATTTAAATCGATCAATCGACGATTACTTAATGTTATCTAACATGTGGCGAATACGTTTGAAATCGCCTTTACTTACTAAACTAGCTTTACGTAGTTTACGTTTTTGTTTTGTTGATTTGTTTGCGAATAAGTGGCTAGTGTAAGCATTTGAACGCTTAAGTTTACCAGAACCCGTTTTTTTGAAACGTTTTGCAGATCCGCGGTGAGTTTTCATTTTAGGCATTTGGATTTCCTCCTCAAATACAATCTATAAATTACTTTTCGTTTTTCGGCGCTAAGACTAAGAACATGCTGCGTCCGTCCATCTTAGGAGCTTGCTCTACAGTAGCAAGTTCAGTGCATTCCGCAGAGAAGCGGTCCAATACGCGCTGTCCGATTTCTTTATGAGTAATCGCACGACCTTTAAAGCGAATGGATGCTTTCACTTTATCTCCCTTTTGCAGGAACTTATGGGCATTGCGAAGTTTTGTATTAAAGTCATGCTCATCAATTGTTGGGCTCAAACGAACCTCTTTCAAGCTGATGATCTTTTGATTTTTTCGCGCCTCTTTTTCTTTCTTTTGTAGCTCGAAACGATATTTTCCATAGTCCATAATACGGGCTACAGGTGGTTTTGCGTTAGGAGCAACTAGCACTACATCAAGATTTACACGAGCAGCAATATCCAGAGCTTCGAATTTTGTCTTAATGCCCAACTGCTCTCCGTTTTGGTCAATGAGACGAACTTCGCGGGCACGGATGCCCTCGTTTACCATCATGTCTTTACTAATAGTTAGCCACCTCCAAGGTTTATTTCCGAATACATCATTTGGGTTAGTGAAGATAAACATAACCGCAATAAAAAAGTGTGGATGTATGATACACCCACACTATGATCGACTAATTAGACAATATGTCAAATAAGAAAACCAAAACCTGCAAACAGCTTAAAGCGTCACTCAGGTGAGAAGCGGGTGCTTCTTCTTTCCTCAAATTAGTATTCAATTTTTACCTTTATGACTATATCATAAGGTTGCTGGCATGTCAAATGCCAAAAACTATTTTCAACAACAAAATTTATATTAACAAAGAGTCCGCTACTTTGCAACTAATTTTTTTATAGATACTAACTCTATTAGCGTGTAACCTCTGCCACAATCATGTTTTTGAAGTCTTCAAAAGAAAGTGTTTCTGATTTTTGCTCACCATATTTACGCACATTTACAGCATTTCCTTCAACTTCTTTATCACCTAACACAAGCATGTAAGGGATTTTCTGCATTTGAGCTTCACGGATTTTATATCCAATTTTTTCATTGCGGTGATCTAAATCAACGCGTAGTCCAGCAGCTTGTAACTCTTCTTGTACTTTCTTCGCATAGTCAAGATGAACGTCTGGAGATACGGGAATTACTTGCACTTGAACAGGAGCTAACCAAGTTGGGAATGCACCTTTGTA
Source organism: Bacillus sp. JJ722 (assembly GCF_036963345.1). Taxonomy (NCBI): domain Bacteria; kingdom Bacillati; phylum Bacillota; class Bacilli; order Caryophanales; family Bacillaceae; genus Bacillus; species Bacillus sp. JJ722. Next base: position 3,141 of record NZ_JBALMO010000041.1, on the reverse strand, counting down.
CTCTTCAATTAAGAAAGCAACAAAACGTTCCATTGTTGATACAACACCACGGTGAATAACAACCGGACGATGTTGCTTACCATCTTCACCTACATATGTTAAATCAAAGCGTTCTGGTAATAAGAAATCAAGCTGAACAGTCGAAAGTGTTTCTTCTTTTCCTAATGCTGTTTTTACTTGGATATCTACTTTAGGACCATAGAATGCCGCTTCACCTTCTGCTTCGAAGTATGGTAATTCTAACTCATCCATCGCTTCTTTCAACATACCTTGTGCTCTTTCCCACATCTCATCATCATCATAATATTTCTCAGTATCTTCTGGATCACGATAAGATAAACGGAAAGTGTAGTCATTTAAGTTAAAGTCTTTGTATACTTCTTGTACTAAACGAACAACACGTTTGAATTCTTCTTTAATTTGGTCTGGACGAACGAAGATATGTGCATCATTTAATGTCATAGCACGTACACGTTGTAGACCTGAAAGTGCTCCACTCATCTCGTAGCGGTGCATTGTTCCTAATTCAGCAATACGAATTGGAAGTTCACGATAGCTGTGAATGTCATTTTTGTACACCATCATATGATGAGGACAGTTCATTGGACGAAGAACAAGCTGCTCATTATCCATTTCCATCATCGGGAACATGCCATCTTGATAGTGGTCCCAGTGACCAGATGTTTTGTATAAATCAACACTTCCTAGTACTGGAGTATACACGTGGTCGTAGCCAAGACGTTGCTCTTTATCCACAATATAACGCTCGATTACACGACGGATCGTTGCGCCTTTTGGTAACCATAGTGGCATACCTTGTCCAACTTTCATTGAATTGGTAAAAAGGTTTAATTCTTTACCGATTTTACGGTGGTCACGCTCTTTTGCTTCTTCTAATAAGCGTAAATGTTCTTTCAGTTCATCTTTCTTAAAGAAGGCAGTTCCATAAATACGTTGAAGCATTTTATTGTCACTATTTCCGCGCCAGTATGCTCCAGCTACGTTTAGTAATTTAAACTCTTTAATCTTACCAGTTGAAGGCACATGTACGCCGCGGCAAAGGTCAGCAAAGTCGCCTTGCTCATAGATAGTAACCTCTTCATCAGCAGGAATAGCACCAATTAATTCTACTTTATAATCGTCATCTTTAAAGAAATCTAGCGCTGCATCACGTGATACTTCTTTGCGAACTACTTCAATATTTTCGTTCACAATTTTCTTCATTTCTTTTTCAATTACAGGAAGATCCTCTGTAGAAATTGGCTGATCGACATCAATATCGTAGTAGAAACCACCTTCAATAACAGGACCAACACCCAGTTTCACGTTATCTTTACCATAAATACGCTTAATAGCTTGAGCCATTAAGTGAGCTGTACTGTGACGTAAAATTTCTAATGCATCCCCAGATTCTGGTGTAATAATTTCGATTGCTCCATCTTGTTCAATCGGTCTTTTCAAATCATATAATTCGCCATTCACTTTTCCTGCAATTGCTTTTTTGCGTAATCCAGGACTGATAGACGCTGCGATATCTTCTGTAGTCGTGTTCTTCGCAAATTCCTTCACAGATCCATCAGGGAAAGTAATTTTGAGCATTTCAGACATTGTTATTTCCTCCTACAATTAATAAATTTATTCAATTTAAGCTAAATGATCTGTCCATCTGTAAGGCATTGATGCCTCAGATACAATCTAACCTAGCCATGAAGACAAATTAGGGAACAATACTAACCAGCACCGATCCTTCTTAATTCATGCACTTACGACCATTTAAAAAGGAACCGTGGGACAGTTATAATAAAAATAGACAACAAAAAAGCCCGCCCCTGTACTAAATACAGGGACGAGCTAGTATTAACTATATAACCCGCGGTTCCACCCTGGTTTCACCTAATCAAATGACTTTGAGTAGATGACACCTCAATAAACTAATAACGGCAGCTTCCCGTCAACTATTACTTGAAAAATCTTTCACAGCCGAAGTTTAGAGGTGGTAAACAAAGAGCTCGGAATAGGAAGCTTACAGCCTAATGACTTCCCTCTCTACGAATCGTTACAAATTGTTCGTGTCCTCATCATTACTTTTTTCGAATAATGCTTTTGTATGTAAGATATTATAAATTGTTACGACGTTAAAAGCAAGAACATGATATTTCTTTTCACACTCTTTTTCAAAATAATTTGATATAGGCATTATAAACGAATTTGTTTATTTTCAAACATTTCATGCGAGTGAATACTAACTCTTTCTTCAAATATACGTGTAATCGTTAACACTAAAGGAATATCTTCTTCATTACTATAAATATATAAGTGCTTTGGTGCAATAGAAATTAGAGGTGCTAAAACATTTGAATCAATATACATAGGATAATCAGAGAATAACTTTCTGTCTATAAACCCGGATATTTCTTCCCTTTCAATTTTTTTGAAGTGGTCGTTATAGAACTGAAAATAATGCTGATGAAATAAGTGAAGTTTTTCTATTTTGGAAGGTACCGACAACATATAATTACGAAGCGTATAAACAAAACTCTGATAATCTTGTTCCATTTTATACTCATCTATCGCTGTTTCTACATACGTAATTAAATAATCTAACACTCCTTTCAATCGAAAAATCAAAAACGAAGGAAAGGAAAATGAAACCTTCCTCTCAAAAATAGAAATTAGACCATGATAAATTTTCTGATCAATATCATCCCAAAATGTATGACACTTTTCCTTGTCTTCTTGCATAACTGTAACGGCTAATTCTACTATTTGAAGACACTCTTCCTTATCGTTGAAGAAAAATTTCTCTCGTACAATTTGTTGTAGCCATTGTGATAGTAAGTCTTTTTGAATATATGTTACAAAAACTCTACGCATCATATGTAACATAGATGTTAATTCATGATCTTCTATAACAAGAGAAATCGTATCACTTTGTTCAAAATGTATATTTGAAAGTAATTTTAAACTTTTGCTTTGTTGTAATATAATTTGCTTAATTCGCAGCGCTTGCTGACCAGATTCAAAATGTATTCGTAGCAAAAAAACCCCTCCTACCCCAACGTTCCATATATGTATATGGAATATATGGTTTGTTTAGAAGAGAAAAAGAGGCTGTCCGAAAAGTGATTTTCAATCACTTTT